>NZ_JALQDB010000038.1:0-129189 GCF_023631465.1 Caballeronia sp. GAWG1-1 | reverse complement strand
AGGATCCATCAGCCGCGCAACCGTCGCTCGTGCTATGGCGAGCTGATCCAGATCGATGGCAGCGATCATCGCTGGTTTGAAGAGCGAGCGCCGCAATGCACGCTGCTTGTGTTTATCGATGACACCACCGGACGGCTGATGACGCTGCACTTCACCGCGACCGAGTCGACCTTCAGCTATTTCGAGGCGCTGTCAAAGTACTTGCGCGCACACGGCAAACCGATGGCGTTCCGTAGCGACAAGGCCAGTGTGTTCAATGTCAAGAACCGTTCGAGCACGGCGGGCAAAGGCGTGACGCAATTCGGGCGAGCCTTGTACGAGTTCAACATCGACGCATTTTGAGCAAGCACGAGTCAGGCCAAGGGCCGCGTGGAGCGTGCCAATTTGACCTTGCAGGATCGGCAACGTCTGGACATCCTTTAGAAAAGAAGCGAATGAAACTAAATGCGGGTCAAGATAACCAACGTAATACGCAAAAAATCAAATCAACCGTATTTCCGAGTTAGACATTAATAGCATAATGTTGATTAAGTTAGCTTGCGTCCCCGAACAACCCAAGCAAGCCTCACTCCCTCCCCTGAACCCGTCGCATGATCCGATCAAGCGCCTCCGAATAACTCGCGAAAGTCCCCTTCTGCTGCAACTTCGCGTGAAGCTGCTCGTTGATGCCGCCGGGCGTGCTCGACTCCTTGATCATCTTCGAGAACGGTTGATCGTCTCGCGTCGTATCGTGTGCCAAGCCGACGTGATAACCCGACAAAAACGATCGGGCCGCCTCATACGGCAGCCCTTGGCGAACGAGCCACGCAGCCTGCTCTTCCAGTAGCGCGTAGAAACTGGCCATGGTTGCCGTGACTGCCGACAGTGCATCGAACTGATGTTCGCTGTCTACTTCGACCGCCTTACCCAACGGCCCAAAGAGCGCTCGCGCAGGTGCGCTCGGCGGACAGATGGCCGTGCTGCCCTTGCCTTCCGCGACGGCCGGCAAAGGAACCGCGCGCGCGACACTCGCGGCCGTGCGCACCATGTTGGATACTCGCTCGATCGACACGCCGGCCATGAAGCTGATGACCTGATGCCGTGCATCGAACTCGAGTTCGCCAAGCACCTTTGACGCAAGTTGCGGCACGACCGCGAGACACACGACGTCGCTGGTGTCGAGCACCTCCTGATTGCTGCTGCACACCGCGACGCGCGCGTCGAGACTCGCAAGTTTTGCGGCGATTTCGGCATTGCGCGGCGAAAGCGCAATGTGTTCAAAGGGAACGTCGAACCGAATCATTCCGGTCACGACGGCCCGCGTGATCGTGCCGGTGCCAATGAATCCAATGCGCATAGTGCCTCGTATGGTCTGAGATGAACGGTTCAATCGAGCCCTAGCCACGTGGCCTTGGGCTACATATACCGTATCGTGCCGCAAACTGCGTTGTCATGCCGCGAGCGAAAATAGCAGCCAAGCGCAGTGGCCAATGCCGCAACAACGAGCCGTCGCGACATTGAGTCGGTCATCTATCGATGCGCCTGACGAACGTGCGATGCTCATTCGTGCAAGCGCGCGATCGCCAGCCGAACCAGGGTCCGTGGCGCGAATGGCTTCGCTTCATTTGACCAACTCGACGCCCGACGAAAACTCACGCGATCTCGCTGCCGTTGCACAAGGCGGTGCTCGATGCCATTATCGGCGGCGACGGCCCGCGCGCGAGCGCCGCCATGCTGGAACATCTCGTCGATACGGAAGCGCGCCGTCGACGTTCCGCACGGCTGCAAGGAGACAGCGGCTCAGAGGCGTAAGCGCGCAGTGGTGCCACGCAACATCTTTCGTTTGATCAATCGTGAGGACGTGTCATGGCGATCATCAGTGATGTCAGTAGCGACTATTTCCGCATTCCCTTGCCCGTGCCGCTGTCCGACAGCACGCACGGCCTCATTCCCAATTTCGAGCTGGTCACGGTAACCGTTCGCGATGCCGATGGCGCCCAAGGCGTCGGCTACACCTACACCGTCGGGCGCAACGGCCGTTCGGTTCAGGCGGCGGCAAACGAGATCGCCGAACTGGCCCGGCATCAGGATGCGGACCTGGCCGAAGCGCTCTGGAAATCGATCTGGTGGGCCATGCATTACGGTGGGCGCGGCGGCCCGACTGTCCTCGCGCTATCCGCTTTCGACATGTCGATCTGGGACCTGAAGTCGAAGCGCGCGAACCTGCCGCTCTGGCGCATGCTCGGCGGCTACGATCCCAAGGTGCCGGTCTATGCGGGTGGTGTCGATCTGGACTTTCCACTCGATCAGTTGTTGCGCCAGGCGGAAGGTTTCATCGACCAAGGCTTTCGCGCCATCAAGATGAAAGTGGGACGCAAGAATCTGGCGGAGGACGTGGCGCGCGTCGCGGCCATGCGCGAGATGCTCGGCGACAGCTTCCCGCTGATGGTCGACGCCAACATGAAATGGTCCGTCGACGAGGCCATCCGCGCCGCGCGCGCACTTGCACCGTTCAACCCCGGCTGGCTCGAAGAGCCGACCATTCCCGACGATATCGCGGGTCACGCGAGGATCGTCAGCGAAGGCGGCTTGCCGGTCGCGACAGGGGAAAACATGCGCACGATCTGGGAGTTCCAGCAGATGATCACCATCGGTCGTGTGACGTACCCGGAGCCCGATGTCACGAATTGCGGGGGCATCACGCCGTTCATGAAGATCGCCCATCTCGCGGAAGCGCACAACCTTCCCGTCACCAGCCACGGCGCCCATGACGTGACCGTGCATTTGCTCGCGGCGGTTCCGAATCGCTCTTATCTCGAAGCGCACGGTTTCGGGCTGGAGAAGTATCTGGCCGAACCGCTTCGTATCGAAGACGGTTTTGCTATCGCTCCGGAAAGGCCGGGGCATGGAATCGAGTTCGACTGGAATAAGCTGAAGGCGCTGAAGGCTTGAGCTGGCTGTCGCCTGCTCAAGCGAGCGTCGCGCATGTCTTCGCCAAACGATCGCGTAGCCCGCGATGCCCCGGCGAGCGATGCGTGCGCGACGTTCACTTCTGGTTCGGCAACCGGCCACGTCTTTCGAAGCTGATTACCTTGAAGGTCACCGGAACACGTACACAGTCCGCGCCCGCGCCGAAACCTCACATCACCTTATCCAACGTGATCGGCAGATCCCGAACCCGCTTGCCCGTGGCATTGAAAACCGCATTCGCCACGGCCGCACCCACGCCCGTGATACCGATCTCGCCGACGCCACGCGCGCCCATCGGCGTGTGCGGATCGGCTTCATCGTTCCAGATGACATCGATTCTCGGGACATCGAGATGAACTGGGACATGGTAATCGGCAAGCGATGGATTGATCACGCGGCCGCTTCTCTCGTCGAATTGAGTCTCTTCCATGAGCGCAAGGCCGAGTCCCATGATGATGCCGCCGCGAAACTGGCTTGCAGCCGTCTTGGCATTGATGATGCGACCGCAATCGAACGAACCGAGAAAACGGCTTACGCGAATCTCACCTGTGATGACGTTCACACGCACTTCGCAGAAGAGCGCGCTATGACTGTGCATCGACCAGTGCTGCAATTCGAAAGGCATCGGGGCTTCGGCCTCCACGGTCACTTCATCGCGCTGACCGCGAGCGAGTATGGCGCCGTAGCGTTCGTGCCGGGTTTCGTCGTCGAGCGCGCAAAGGCCGCCGTTGTGGCCGCCAACGTCGTCGGGCAAAAGACCGGATAGCGGCGAACTGTTGCCCGCAAGACGGAGCAGTTCCTTCACGAGCTTGTGATGCGCCGCGATCACCGCAGCGCCAATGGCCGCCGTCTGCTGCGAACCGCCCGCGAGCACCGCGCCGGGCAAGTGTGAATCGGCGTACTTGAACTCGATGTCCTCCATGGCGAGCCCAAGGCGTTCGGCCACGATTTGCGTCTGCGCGGTCGACGTCCCCATGCCCATTTCGTGCGCGGCGATGCTGACGGTCGCACGCCCCGCGCTATTGAGCGTGATGCGCGCCGCACCGCCGGGCATCCGATAGTACGGATACGTTCCCGTTGCGCAGCCCACGCCAACGAGCCAGTCGCCGTCGCGGCGTGCGCCCGGCTCGCCGCGCTCGGCCCAACCGAATCGTTCACGGCCGGTCTTCCATGCCTCGACGATTCCGCGCTGGGAAAATGGCAGTCCCGTCGTCGGATCTTTCTCCGGCTCGTTCTTGAGTCGCAACTCGATAGGGTCCATGCCCATGGCGTGCGCGAGTTCGTCGATGCCGCATTCGAGCCCGAAGGTGCCGACCGCCTCGCCGGGCGCGCGCATGAACGTATTGGCCGTCATGTTCATCTTGACGGTCTCGACATCGAGCAGAAAACTGCGCGACGCATATGCGCTCTTTGCCGGCAAGATGAACGGCTCCGGCATGTTGTTATGAGGCGTCATGGCTACCGTGCCGGTATGAATCAACGCGTCCAGGGTTCCATCAGCCTGGGCACCGAGCGCCACGCGTTGCTCGGTGAGCGTGCGTCCACCGACGATGCGATATACGCCCTCGCGCGTCAACATGATCCGCACCGGCCGTTTCACGAGTTTCGATGCAGCCGCGGCCAAAACCTGGTGTTGCCAAATAGTCTTGGAACCGAATCCGCCGCCGACATACGGTGACGTGACATGCACGTCCTTCTCGTCGATGCCGAACACCTGCGCAATGGTCCACGCTTCGTGCGCGACCGCCTGCACGGTATCGTGGATACGCAGCGTCTCGTCCTTCCAATAGAGCGTCGCCGCATGCAGCTCGATTGGATTGTGATTGTGACGCGGCGTCGTGTAGCGCACGTCGATCTTGTGCGGCGCGGAGGCGAGCATTGCCTCGGCATCCTTGATCTCGAGCTTGAGCGGCTCGCCCTGGAACACGCCCGGCTCCGAGCCGTGCGCCTTCGCTGCCGCCAAGGACGTCACCGCATCGCCTGAGGTCTCGTAAGTCACCTGTATCAGCGACTGCGCGTGGTCCGCCTGCTCTTGCGTTTCGGCCAGCACGAGCGCAACCGGTTGGCCGTTCCAGTGAACCTGATCGTCCTGCATGATTGGCACATCGTCGCCACCCGCGGCCTTGGGCTTCGTCATGAACGCGGGCATCGGCTTCAGACGCGGCGCGTTCTTGTATGTCATCACGAGCACGACGCCCGGCGCGGCGTCCGCCGCCGACGTATCGATCTGCACGATGCGGCCGCGCGCTATCGATGCGTACTCGAGTGCCGCGTACGTCATGCCATCGACTGGAAACTCGGCCGAGAAAGTCGCCTGACCGGACACCTTCAACGGTCCGTCGATACGGCTAACCGGTGCGCCGATCAGCCCGTGCTTGTGAAGGATCAAAGGGTCCGGCTTGCCGCCGGGAATGAAGCTATCGGGTGCGAGGGCGATGGCTTTTTTCATGACCGCCTGCACGGCGTCCTTGAGGATAGGCATTAGCGGATCTCCTTGCGAGCGGTCAGTTTGACCAGTGTGTCGGCGATCACGCGCTGACCCAGTTCGATCTTGAAGGCGTTGTCGCGAAGACCTCGAGCGGACGCGAATTCCGCCGCTGCGGCAGCGCGAAACGCGGCTTCGGTCGCGGGTCCATCCTTGAGCGCCGCTTCGAGCGCGAAGGCGCGCCACGGCTTGTGCGCGACACCGCCCAAGGCGACTTTCACCTCCTTGACCATGCCGCCCTGCACGTCAAGAACCGCCGCCACGGAAACGAGCGCGAAGGCATAGGAAGATCGATCACGGACTTTGCGATAGGCGGATCGGCCCGCCGATTCAGGCGGCAACGTAAGGGCCGTAATCAGTTCGCCTGCCTCGAGCACCGTTTCGATGTTCGGTGTGTCGCCGGGCAGGACGTGAAGATCGACCAGGGGAATACGACGCGCGCCATTGAGGCCTTCGACTTCCACGTTCGCGCCGAGTGCGGCGAGCGCTACCGCCATGTCCGAGGGATGCGTGGCAACGCACGCGGAGGACGCGCCGAAGATGGCGTGCATGCGGTTGAATCCGTCCATTGCATCGCAGCCCGAACCCGGCTCGCGCTTGTTGCAGCGGGCGGCATCATCGTAAAAGTAGCCGCAGCGGGTGCGTTGCAGGAGATTGCCGCCGACCGTTGCCATGTTGCGAATCTGCGCGGAAGCGCCTGCAAGGATGGCTTCGGACAATAGCGGGTAGCGTTCGCGCACGCGCCGGTCAGCGGCCACGGCGGTGTTCTTTACGCCGGCGCCGATTCTCAGGCCGCCGTCATCCGTGTCGTCGATGGCGCATGAGAGGCCCGTGATATCGATCAGCATCGTCGGATGCTCGATCGTCTCTCGCATCAGATCGACGAGATTGGTGCCGCCGCCTAGGTACTTTGCATCCGAACGGGCGCCGGACGTCAGCGCCGCCTGCTGATCCAGGGCGCGTTCATAGGTGAAGGGATTCATTGTTCGACCCCTTGCTCGACGGACTCTTTCTGCGTCTGAACCTTTCCGAACGTGATCTGAATGGCGTCGACGATACCGTTATACGCACCGCAGCGGCACAGGTTTCCGCTCATCCGTTCGCGCAGTTCCGCATCGGTCAGTGAGAAGCCTTCCGCACTCACGTCCTCGCTGACATAGCTCGGCACGCCGCCTCTCAACTCCTTTTCCATTCCGATAGCCGAACAGATTTGACCGGGCGTACAGTAGCCGCACTGAAAACCGTCATGCTCGACGAAGGCTTCCTGAAGTGGATGAAGCGCCCCCGGTGCGCCGAGTCCCTCGACGCTGGTGATCTCGCGGTCCTGATATTGAACGGCCAACGCGAGGCAACTGTTGATGCGCGTGCCATCGACCAGCACCGTGCAAGCGCCACATGCACCTTGATTGCAGCCTTTCTTAGCGCCAAAAAGATGGAGATGTTCACGCAGAAGATCGAGCAGCGACGTTCTTGGATCGAAGTCCAGGTCGACTGCCTTGCCGTTGATAACGAAATGCATGATTGCTCCCGTTGAATTAGAGCTCGCGCCAAGAGGCGGTGTACTGGCTGTTGAAGCGAAATGAGATGCGCCCGGCGACCCCTCGTCGAGCTTGCCCGGACCATTAGGCAAGCGCTGGTTCTTCGTCGATCGGAACTGTTTGATCAGACGCGTCCTTCAGCAAGACCTCGGCTGTTGAAAATCCGAACGACGCATGAGACGCCTGATAGCAATTCATGGACCTCATCTGCCGCAACGGTGCAGGGGCTCTAGGAAACAACCAGTCGCCTTTGACAGCCGCTTGGCGCATTTTGTCCTCATCCTGACCGCAAGCATTCTCGATTCTCGCAAAAAGCCCGCTTATGATGGGACTTTCCCAATCAAGGAGCGTCAAAAATGTCCGCCACCCTTCCCCGCTCGGCTTTGATCATCATCGACGTACAGGAATCGTTCCGTCAGACCGCCGACTGGTCGGATGCCGATCTGCCTGCCTTCAAGAGCGCCATCCTGCGTCTGGACCGTGGCGCGCGCGAAGCCGGCGTTCCAGTCGTCCACATCTTTCACATCGGCAAGGCTGGTCCGTTCACCAGGGAATCCGGCTTTGCCGTGCCGCAGGAGTGGTTGCCGGGCGCGCCCTCCGTGGTCTTCGAAAAACACACGCACAACGCGTTCACCGATACCGGCCTCGATCTCTGGTTGCGTCGCCGGCAGATCGATCATCTCGTCATCACCGGCATCCGCACCGAGCAATGCTGCGAGACCACGACGCGCGTAGCCTCCGACATCGGCTATGCGGTCGACTATGTGACCGACGCCACGCTCACCTTCCCGATGACTCACGCGACGAGCGGACGCGTTTATTCGCCGGCGGAAATCAAGGCGCACACGGAACTGGTCTTGCAGAATCGCTTTGCACGCATCGCCAGCGTCGACGATGCGCTCGCCAATTGGCAAACGTCACGCGCGGCATGAAGCCCGCGACATCCGTATGGTTCGTGCTGACGCCCTCCGTGCTGATGCTCGATTATGCGGGCCCCGCCGAGGCTTTTCGCATGGCGGCCGAATCCGGCGCTTCGTTCGACTTGCATCACTGCGGCCCATTGCCTCGCGTCGCGACCTCCATCGGCACGTTTGTCGACGGCCTCGAACCGCTGCCCGACAAGCTGCCGCCGAATAGCCTCGTCATGGTCGTCGGCACCACGGAATCGCCCGAGCCCGGCACGAGCGCGCCCTTCGATGCGGTCACGCATTGGCTGCGAACCGCGCCGCGCGACGACACGCGCATCGCCAGCATTTGTTCCGGCGCCGTGCTGCTCGCGCGCGCGGGCTTGCTCGCCGGGCGCCGCTGCACCACGCACTTTGCGTTGATCGATCTGCTCAAGCGCGAGGAACCCACGGCGCGCGTGCAGGACGACTGCCTGTTCGTCGATGACACCGACGTGCTGACGAGCGCCGGCATCACGGCGGGCATCGACCTGGCGCTTCATGTGATCGAGCAGATCGCGGGGGCGGAACTGGCTGCGTCAGTGGCGCGACGTCAGGTGATGTACCAGCGCCGCGCGGGAGACGAATCGCAGCTGTCGCCGTGGCTTGCGCATCGCAATCACATGCATCCGGCGGTGCACCGGGCGCAGGACGTCATCGCGCGGGACCCCGCGCGCGCCTGGAGCGTGGCCGAGCTTGCGCAGGCCGCGCACGTGAGCCCGCGGCATTTGAGCCGGTTGTTCGCGGAGCATGCGGGCGTCACCGTGCTGGCGTATCAGCAAAGTCTTCGCGTGGCTCGCGCGCAAAGATTGCTGACGAGCCCGGAGCTGTCGATAGAACGCGTGGCCGAGCAATCGGGGTTCGCGTCGGTACGCGACTTTCGCCGTGTCTGGAGGCGATATCACGATACGGCACCGCGCGAGTATCGGAGTGCAAGCGCCGTCTGAGCGGCGCGTCGAACTTCCGCTCGCTGCGCGACGGACCGCTTTCTGTAATCACGCCCACAGATTGCAACGGCTCCCCGATGCACAATCGATCCGGAAAACGCGGCGCCATTCGGCGCCCACCGCGTGCACGGAGGAGCAATGGGTTGGAAGAGTCTGCTGACGGAATTGCCGGTCTGGGCGATTGGACGCTTGAACCCGGCACGGCATGATCCGCATCGCGACGTGCCGCGCGAAATCCTCGTGCTGCGCCCGAACGATTTCGGTGAATTGCTGACCACCACGCCGATCTTCGAGGCGCTCAAGAAGCGTTTTCCGACGACGCGCCTTGTTGCGGGCATCGGCGGTTGGGGGCGGCCGATTCTGGAAAACAATCCGTTCATCGACGAGATCGTCGAGATCGATGCGCCTTGGAACAACAAGCTCGTCCAGGACCGTTCACCGCGTAACGTCCTGCGCTTTCTACTGTCGTCGCCGCAAGTCGCCGCGCTGCGCAGGCGTGGCGGCTTCGATGTCGGCATCGACGTGCTCGGCAGCTACATGGGCGCGCTTTTGATGATGCGCTTAGGCGTGCGCTACCGCATCGGCGTGCGCGGCTATCGCGGCGGTCACAGCGGATGCCAGGAATTTATCGACTTCGCGCGTCGCCAAAGTGGACGCGCCGCGCTTGCGCAGGCCGAACTGCTGGGCGCGACCGATCTGCCGGAAGCGCGGCCGCAACTCTTTCTTACCGCGGATGAGCGCGCGCAGGCCGCGAACGTCTGGCACGCCGCCGAGTCTGGCAATCGCCCAGTGCGCGTGCTGGTCGGCATCGGGGCAGGCGTGCCGACCAAGGTCTGGGATCCAAAACAGGTCGGCGCGGCGCTCGCGCGGGTTGCGTCGGCGCTCAACCGAACCGACGACGCCTGCGACATCCTGATCGTGGGCAGCGCCGCCGACAAGGCGCGCGCCGCCGAAGCGATCGCCGCCGCCGGTCCGGGCGTGCCGGTTCGTTCGGTGGCGGGAACGTTGTCGATGCGAACGGTTTTCGCGCTTGCCGAATCGGCGGATGTCGTGCTGACGAACTCTTCCATGCTCATGCACGTGGCGGCCGCGTTTCGTCGGCCGACGGTCGCGGTGATCGGCGGCAGCATCACGAGGCCGAACGTTCACGACGCGATCTGGGGCTATCCGGAGCAGTATCGGAGTGTCTCGCCGGATAGCTATGTCGAACATGCACCGAATAAAAACTGGCCTTCTGTCGACCGGGTCGTCGAGGCAGTACTGGACTCCGTGCGCGAGCGGCGCCCTGCTGCAACGCAGAGCTGAACTTCGCCAGCGATAACGCCGCGCCGCCTACGGACGGCGGCGCGTGAGATTCTCGGCTTCGCCTCGGCACCTCATTTCAAAGGGTAAATCCCGATCCAATCAGCGACCGGAAGGACGCTCGCATCTTTTATACTCGGTTTCGATTTGGCGAAACTCTTTTCGAACATACGAAATTGAAGCCGACTGACCGTGCTCTAAGCATCTTCGAGGCATTCAAAACCGCATGCCGCCCGATGACGCTGTCGGAACTCGCATCCGCGTCGGGCATGCCGGTCAGCACCAGTCACGGCATCGTGAAAGTGCTGACCGAGCGCGGCTATCTCTACGTCACCGGGCGTCGCAAAGACTTGTTTCCAACGCGGCGGCTGCTCGACATGGCGCTCGAGATCGCCTCGCACGACCCGTTTCTCGAACGCATCGAGCCGTCGTTGCTGGCGTTGCGCGAGGCCACGCAAGAGACCGTGATCATTGGCAAACGTCAGGGCGATCACATCGTCTATCTCGCCGTGTACGAAGGTCCGCAGACCATTCGATACAGCGCGCCGGCCGGTGCGCTCAAACCGCTCTACTCGACGTCGATCGGCAAGGCGATGCTCGGTCAACTCGACGATGCAACGCTTTCCGACTGGCTCGCGCGCACGACGCTCGCGCCGGTCACCGCGCACACTTTGACCGCTGCAAACGCGTTGATGGCCGACCTCGTGGAATCGAAGCAACGCGGCTTTTTTCTCACGCGCGGCGAAAGCGTGAGCGATGTCTTTGCACTTGCCATGCCCGTGCATGTGAACCGGGAAGTGCTCGGCATCGCGGTCGCGGGGCCACGGTATCGGATGGAAGGCGCGCTCGACGGCATCGCGGCGCGCATACGCGCGGCTATCGGCGAGATTCAGGAAGAACAGACGCGCTGAAGCGAAGGTTTGATAAATAGAAAATCAGGAGACGGAAGATGCAGGCAAAGCGCTGGACCCGCATGTTCACCGCCATGTTCGCGCTCGCCGCGATATCGACAGCGGCACACGCCGACGACGTCGTGACGCTCAAGATGGCGCATCAATGGCCCGACGACCCGAACGATTATGTGGTGCAGACCGGCAAGAAGTTCGCGCAGCAGGTCGAGCAGAAGTCGGGCGGCAAGATACACATCAACATCTTTCCGGCCGAGTCGCTCGTCAAATCGCTGAACACCCACACGGCCTTGAAGAACGGCAGCGCCGATCTCGCAATCTATCCGTACATCTATTCGGCGGGCGCGATCCCGCAGATGAACCTCATCCTCCTGCCGGGCCTCTGGAAAACGCCCGAGGACGTCTTCAAATTCCGCACCTCCGCGCCCTGGAAAGAACTCGAAGCGAAGATAGAAGGATATGGCTTCAAGACGCTCTGCTGGATTCAAATCTCGGGCGGCATGGCATCCAAGTCCAAGCCCATCAACGTGCCTGCGGATCTGCCGCAGCAGAAGGTGCGCGGCGCCGGAAAGATGATGGAGGCGGCCTTGCAGAGCGCCGGCGCGAGTACCGTGTCAATGGCGTCGTCGGAAACCTATAGCGCGATGCAACTCGGCTTGCTCGATGGCTTGTGGACGTCGTCCGGCACCTTCGGTTCGTATCGGCTTTACGAAGTGGCGAAGTACTACAACTCGCCAGAGGACTACAGCATCTACTACACGATCGAGCCGATCGCGATCAGCATGAAGACGTGGAACAAGCTCACGCCCGAGCAGCAAAAGATCATGACGGACGTGGGTCGAAGCCTCGAGCAGAGCGCGTTCGAAGGGGCGAAAGCGGACGATCGCCGCGTCGCGCAACTTTTTGCGAGCCATAACGCGAAGATCCACAAGATGACGCTCGATGAGTGGAACCAGTGGCAGACCTTGTTCCAGAAAGTCAGCTTCGCTAAGTTCCGCGCCGAAGTGTCCGACGGCGGACGTCTGCTCGATCAGAGCACGGCGTTCTACAAATAAGAGGCCGCGATGCGCCACGCATTGGACCGCTTCTCGCGCGGGCTCGACGCTTTTTGCCGGGGCGTCGCGTTGTCCGTCGGCGCGGCGGTCATCGCGACCGTGCTCGTCATTTCGTATGGCGTGCTCGCGCGCGAAGCGCTGCATCTTTCCGATGTCTGGGTGACGGAAGTCACGACTTACCTCATGGCCTACATGACCTTCGTGGGCACCGCGGCGCTGGCGTGGCAAGGCCGGCATCTCAAGGTCGACGTTCTCAGCGCACATCTCGGCGAACGTGGCAAGCGCGCGCTCGCGTTCATATCGACGGCCATCGTCACGGCGGTCGCGTTCGCGCTCGCATGCCTCGCATTCGACTTCTGGTGGGAGGCGTACACGAGCGGTGAACGTTCGTGGGGCATGTTCTCGCTCTCGCTGTGGATTCCTTATTCGGGCTTCTTCGCGGGCATGCTGCTTTTATGCATCGCGCAGATCGTACGCTTGCTGACCATCGTATTCGCACGCGAACCGGCAGGCCGTGAAGTCGCCATCGACGACATGCTGCTCGGGAGAGAAGAATGAATCAGCTCGTCATCGGTGCGGGGATGTTCGGCGGCTTGCTCGCGGTGTTGTCGATGGGCGTGCCCATTGCGTTCGCGTTGCTGTTCGTCGCCCTCGCCTCGCTGTTCGTCACGGGCGGCGGATGGGATGCACTGAGTCTTGTACCGAGCACGTACTGGGGATCGGTTGCTACCTTCACGCTGACTTCCGTGCCGATGTTCATGTTCATGGGCGCGATCGTCTCCGCGTCGGGCATGGGCGCGCGTCTTTATGCGGCGCTGGCGACGATCCTCGACGGCGTGCCCGGCGGCCTCGCCGTCGCGACGACGCTTGCATGCGGCGTGATGGCGGCCGTATCCGGTTCGAGCGTGGCGACGGCGGCGGCCATCGGCGGCTTCGCTGTGTCGGAGATGCGCCGGCACCGCGTTCCCGAAGCGCGTGCATGCGGCGCGGTCGCGGCGGGCGGCACGCTCGGCATACTGTTACCGCCGAGCATACCGTTGATCGTGTATAGCGTGATCGCGGAGCAAAGTATCGGCAAACTGTTCGTCGCGACACTCATCCCCGGCGCGATCATGGCTTCTGCTTTCGGCATCTATCAGATACTGCTCGCCATGCGCGATCGTGCGCGCGGCAGCGAGAGCGAAAGGCGCACGCGGCCGCTCGCGAGCATGCGCGAACGTGTCGTCGCATTGAAAGACGTCGGCCCGTTCGCTCTGTTGATTCTCATCATTCTCGGCTCGCTGTATCGCGGGCTTGCAACGCCTCAGGAAGCGGCGTCGCTCGGTATCGTCGCAGGTCTGGTGCTTGCGGGCGTCGTGTACCGGGAGCTTTCGTGGAGCAAATTCCGGCAGATCCTGATCAGCGCGGCCCAAAGCAGCGTGATGATCCTCGCGGTGATTTCATCGGCCATCGTGTTCGGCTATGTGATGACGACGAGCCAGGTTGCGGCGTCGCTCACGCAAACCGTCGCGGGCGCGCACGTCGAACCGTGGGTGCTGTTCGTGAGCATCAACGTGTTGCTGATCTTTCTCGGCTGCTTCATGGAGACGATCGCGATCATCGTCGTGACCATGCCCGTGCTCGTGCCGGTCGTGGAGGCGTATCACTGGAATCTGATCTGGTTCGGCGTGGTCGTCGTCATCAACATGGAGATGGCGCTCATCCATCCGCCGGTGGGACTCAACCTCTTTGTCGTGCAGAGCGTTGCGCCCGATGTCCCGTTGCGACGGATCGTGCTCGGCACGTTGCCTTATGTGTTCATCATGATGGGCGTTCTCGCGCTCATCGGTATTTTTCCTTCGCTTTCGACAATGCTGCTCGGCGCGAACTGACACACGCCCGGCTACGAGGAGTTCGCATGGACATTCGCAAAGTGGCGGGCGCGCTGGGCGCCGAAATCTCCGGCATCGATCTGTCGCGGGGCGTGACGCGCGAACAAGCGAGCGTTTTGCGCGCGGCGCTCAACGAGCATCTCGTCATCTTTCTGCGTGACCAGAACCTCGCTCCCCGGCAGTTCCTGGATTTTGCGGAGGCGATGGGCGAGCCTATCGAATATCCCTTTGTGAAGAGCCTCGAAGGTTTTCCGACCATCATCGAAGTCAAGAAACTGGAAACGGAGCGCGTGAATTTCGGCGGCATCTGGCATTCGGACACGACCTATCTCGACGTGCCGCCCATGGGCTCGATGCTGCTCTCGCGCGAGATTCCGCCCTATGGCGGCGACACCCTGTTCGCGAACCAGCAGCTTGCGTACGACGCGTTGTCCGACACCATGAAGCGGCTGCTCGAAGGACTGAAGGGCATCAGTTCGTCGGCCAAGGCGGATGTGTCGCGTACCCGAGAGGATCGCATTCGAACGGACGGCGCGGGCAAGAAGCCGGACGATTTCGTGGCGAAGCATCCCGTCGTGCGCACGCATCCGGAAACGGGACGCAAGGGGCTTTACGTGAACATTGCGCATACGGTCGGCATCGACGGCATGACCACCGACGAAAGCGCGCCGCTGCTCGACTTCCTGTTCCGACATCAGGTGAAACCGGAGTTCACGTGCCGGTTCGTCTGGTCGAACAACGCGATTGCTTTCTGGGACAATCGCGCGGCTCAGCATAATCCGGTGAACGATTATCACGGGTTTCGGCGGGTGATGCAGCGGATCACGCTCAAGGGGGACGTGCCGCGATGAGGGGGGCGACGTGGGATTGGCTCGAGTTTGTAAGGCGCTCAGCCAACGTATGCCGCTTCAGCGCATCCTTCAATATCGGTGCGCAAACAAAACAACGCCCCTGCAAGCGGTTGCGTCTCGAGCGCTTCCACGGACAACTTACGCGTACCGCTCGTCACAAAAAGCGTACGCATATCCGGCCCGCCGAACGTGCAGCTTGCTGGCTGCGTCACCGGCATCGGCACGACGCGGTCGATGCGTCCATCGGGCGCGTATCGCTTGACGACACCGCCGCCATATTGCGCGCTCCACAGGTAGCCATGACGATCGACGGTTGCGCCATCGGGAATTGCCGTGTCGCGGTCGAGCCGCGCGAAGAGACGTCGCTCGCCCGGCATGCCCGTCGAAATATCGAATGGAAACGCCCAGATCACGGGCTCGATGCCGTCCGCAAAGTACATCGTCGCGCCGTCCGGCGAGAAGCACAGGCTGTTGGGCACGGCTACGCGTTCGATCACGCGCGTATAACGCCCCGCTTCGAAGCGATACAGCGCGCCCACCGGCGTGCGTCCAATGTCATCCATCGAGCCGACCCAGAATCGTCCCTGTCTATCGCACTTGCCATCGTTGAAGCGCATTTGTGGCTGGCTTGCGTGCGGCGCGTCGAAACGTTCAATGGCGCCGCGCGCCGGATCGAAGAACGCAATGGCCGAGCGTAGCGCCACGATCAATCCGCGCCGCGACGCGCATGGCGCGATCGAGCCTACGAGTTCGGGCATGGTCCAGGTTTGCGTGTGGTCGTCGCCCCATTTGCGGCGGCGGATCAGATGGCTGCGGATGTCGACCCAATACAGCGCCTGTTCTTCGACCGACCAGTACGCAGACTCCCCGAGTACATCGCGCGTATTGCCGACACGTTCCAGCTCGCTCAATGGGCGATCTCCTCCAGCGCTCGGCCCGTGACACGCGGACCGAGCCACGCCACCGTCGTGGCGATGATCGCCATTGCACCGCCGATGAACGCAAACACGCCAGCCTGCCCGAATTCACGCAGAAAAAAGGCAATGAAGAAGCCTGCGAATATCGAACTCAACCGGCTCCACGAGAACACGAAGCCGACCGCGCGAGCGCGCATCCAGGTTGGAAACAGTTCCGACTGGTAGGCATGCACGATGGTGGACATCCAGTTGACGACAAGCGTCTGCAGGCATCCAACCATAATGAGCCAGCCCGGCGCGTTCAGCATGGCGAAGATCGTGCCGATGATCGCCACGGATATCACACTGCACACGAGCTGCCATTTGCGCTCGAAGCGGTCTATCACGAGCATGACGAGAAGCGGCGCGACCGGATAGGTCAACACGATGAGAAACGTGTATTCGAGACTTCGCGTGACAAGAATGCCCTTCGCTATCAGAAGCGTTGGAATCCAACTCACGAAGCCGTAATAGCCGATGGTCTGGCAGAAGTTCACGATCATCAACGTGATGGTGCGCGTGCGGTAAACCGGCCCGAACACTTCGGCGATACGCCCTTCCGGATGTACCGTGCCAACGGCCTCTTCAGGTTCGGGCAACGCTCGGCCGTACTCCTTTTGCACCTTCGCTTCGATAACCGAAAGCACGCGGTCGGCCTCGGCGAGCCGCCCATGTTGCGCGAGCCAGCGCGGCGACTCGGGCAAGCGGCGCCGCAAGAACAGCACGAGCACCGCGCCGAACGAGCCGAAAAGAATCACCCAGCGCCAGCCATCGAAGCCGAACGGTCTCGTCGGCACGAACATCCACGCTAGAAAGGCCACGAGCGGCGCGCTGATTTGCGCCAGCCCGTAGAACAACGCGAATGCTTTGCCGCGCGCACCGCGGGGCGCGAGTTCGGAGATGTAGGTGTCGATCGTGATCATCTCGACGCCGATGCCTATACCGCCTATCAGCCGCCATATCTCGAGACCGTGCACCGAGCCCTGAAACGCCAAAATGAACGTCGTGACGCTATACCAGATCATCGAGCCGAGAAAGACCACCCGCCGCCCGAAGCGATCGGCGATATAGCTGAAACAGATCGTACCGATGAACAGCCCGAGGAACAGCGACCCGAGAAAGGCTGCAAGACCGTTGAGATCGAAGAACGATGCAGTGGTCGAAGTCAGCAGCTTGCTCTGGAACAAACCCGGCGCGATATAACCCGTGAAATAGATATCGTATTGTTCGAAGAGACCGCCCGCTGCGATCAGCATCAAGAGCGTCCACATGTGCCGGGTCATCGGCAGCCGGTCGAGCCTGCCGTTGATGGTGCCGGATACGACCTTCGGGTCTACGGAATCCATTGGCTGCTCCGCAACGGCGTCGATGCGCGTACTCACCGCGCGATGTCGTCGAGCGCCAGCCCCGTGGTGCGCGGCCCGAAGAGCGCCACCGCCACGACGACGATCGCCATCGCGGCGAAGATGAAGGCGAATACGCCCGGCACGCCGAACTCGCGCAAAAAGAACGCGATGAAAAAGCCCACGAAGATCGACGACAGCCGGCTCCACGAATACACGAAGCCCACCGCGCCCGCTCGCATGCGCGTCGGGAACAACTCGGCCTGGTAGGTATGCACGATAGTCGACAGCCAATTGACCACGAGCGTCTGCACGATCCCCACCGCGATGAGCCAGCCCGGCGCCTTGAGCATCGAGAAGATCACGCCGATCACGGCCACCGAGATCGCACTGCACACGAGCTGCCATTTGCGCTCGAAGCGGTCTGCCACCAGCATGACGATGAATGGTGCGATTGGATAAAGCAGCACGATCAGGAAAGTGTATTCGAGGCTGCGCGTCACCATGATGCCCTTGGCGATGAGCAGCGTCGGAATCCAGCTGACGAAGCCGTAGTAACCAATCGTTTGAAAGAAGTTCACGACCACGAGCATCAGCGTGCGGCTGCGATAGCGCGGGCTGAATGCCTCGCGCAACGTGCCTTCCTGCTCCTCGGCTTCGGGCGCGTCGGCCGGTGGCGGCAGGTCCTTGCCGTAGTCACGGCGAACGCGGGTTTCGATCATCTGCATGACGCGTTCAGCCTCGTCGAGGCGACCTTTCTGCACGAGCCAGCGCGGCGATTCCGGCAGACGCAATTGCAGATACCACACGAGCAGCGCGCCCACCGATCCGAGCGCGATCACCCAGCGCCAGCCCTCGAAACCCAGCGGGGAAATCGGCACCAGCACCCACGCAAGGAACGCGATCAGCGGCGCGCAAATCTGCGCCACGCCATACACGAGCCCGAACGCCATGCCGCGTGCGTGTCGCGGCGTCAATTCGGAGACGTAGGAATCGATCGTCACGTACTGCACGCCGACGCCGATGCCGCAAATCACACGCCACACGTTCAGTCCTAGCGCCGTATCCTGAAACGCGATGAAGACCGTCGCAATGCAATACCACAGCATGGATGCGGCGAAGACGCGGCGCCGGCCGAATCGGTCAGCGAGACTGCCGAAGCAGATCGTGCCAATGAAAAGCCCGATGAACAGCGACGCCAGAAAGCCGGCGAGACCGTTCATCGCGAAGAAAGTGGGCGTGGTCGCCGTGAGGATGCCCGAGCGGAACAAGCCCGGCGCGATATAGCCCGCGAAGTACACATCGTAGAGTTCGAAGAAGCCGCCGAGTGCGACGAGGGTGAGGAGCTTCCACAGCGTGGCGGTCATTGGCAACCGGTCGAAGCGTGCGGTCACGCCGCCTGCCGTGATGACGCGCGCCGGATAATCCGCGCTGTCGAGCGACCCGGCGACATCGGCGCCGATGGCCCTGTTCGGGGTGTTCATCCTCTTCTCCTCCTGTGCAGCCGGCTGAATGCCTAAGGCGCATCGTACCGGTCGTGAATATCGGGGATACTAACTATTCGATGAGGACGGTGTGGAATTGCTGGCTTGGTTCGCATTGTCTGTCGCTAGCTTGTCCGGGCCGCTGTCTCCTTTCGATTAGCCCAGTCTAGTGACGCATGGAGCGGCCCACAATACTTGATCGTTGAATCAACTTGATCGCGGCGCCCAAGAAAAACGGCCCTCGCGAAGGGCCGTCGGCGTCATGTCGTGCGATGCGGAGATTCAGGGCGGCAGGATCGACGTCAGCAAGCGCGTCTCGTCCGAATCGTTCTGCGGGGCGTTCGCCTCGAGGTAGTCCGCGCGTGGACGTATCAAAGCGCCGGATTCGCGCTGCTCGATGATATGCGCCACCCACCCCGCCGACCGTCCGATGATGAACAGGCAAAACGCGCTGCGCAGCGGCAGCCCCAATGCCACGGTCAGCATGGTCAGGCCAACTTCCAGGCTCGGCAGACAGCCGTAGCCCGCTGCGATCTTGAGTGCCGCGAAGAGCGGATCGACCGCGGCGTGCCGCCCTTCGAGCCGCCGCGCGAGATCGATCAGGTAGCTCGCGCGCGGGTCGCCATCCGGATACAAGGGATGATTGAAGCCCGGCAGATTCCGGTGTGCCGCATAGTGCTCCGTGAAGAGCCGTTGCGCTTCTGCAACCGTGCGGCATGCGCGCAGCAGGTCCTCGGTGGCTTCGTACGATCGCGCGGACGTGAGCCCCGTCTGCGTGAGGATGGCCGCCGCCACGCATTCGCCGATATCCGCTCCCGCCGACGCCGCGATACGCGCCACGAAGGTCGCCTGCGCGAGTTCGTGATCCGCGCACAGCACGAGCGCGGCGTCGAGCGCGGCACGATGCGCGGCAGACGCCGAACCACCGAGCACGGTCAACAGCGTCGCGGCGAGACCGTCCGCGCGTTTGCGCGTGACGCCCGCCGCAGCGCCCGGCGTTGCGCGTCGCAAATGCGCAAGGCAATGCGCCATCGTTGCGATCATGCGACTGCATTCGATGAACTGCGCGTCGCCGGCCTGCAACGCGCGCAGATGCTCGCCGCCGAAGCGCATTGCAATATCGGCGAAGAAGCGCACGAGTTCTCGACGTGGCTGGAGACCCGCCGTGCGCGACCAGGCATCGGCGAAACGTAACGTGCGACCGCACGGCTGCCACGAAAGGATCACGTCGTCGCGTGGATTCCAGAGCGCTTTCACGACCTGTTCGAAGGTCTTTCCCTTGCGCGCGAGTTCGAGCGCCGCGACGCCGCGATAACGCGGACCTTCGGCCGTGATTTCGGTGAGCGTGCTCGATATGATCGGCTCGCCCCAGCGCATGGCGGCCGCGGCGACGGGCGCGTGGCCACTGCGGGCATCGGCGCGCGATTTCATGCGTTCGACATCCTGGCGCGCATAAAGCCGGCGCCCCTTGTCGCCTTGCGGCACGCTGCGAATCAAGCCGCGGCTGACGTAGGCGTACAACGTTTGCAGCTTGATCTGCAGCAGCGCGAGCGTTTCAGCGCGTGTCAGATAATCGCCGGGCGCGTCGGGCGGCGCGCTGGCGGCATCATGCGGGTTCGATTGCACCTCGGTCTCCTGTCGACCCAGGACGGGCGCCGAAGCGCCCGTCCTGGTCCCATGCGAAGCTGCCAGCGCAAAAGCGCCGGACGGGGCACAGTGAACCACAAGATAATCAAACGCGTGGATGCTCACAATCGGGTCATGCCAGTACCGCGGTCGAACACGCTCCGTTTATGCATGAAGTCCAGCCGTCCGGCGGAAAGTCTTGGGAATGCCGGCCTTTGGCACCTGCCCGTACATCGGCTCGCCAGGCAGCCCTTCGTGCAGCAGTTCGCGCGCGGCGATCAGCCGTTCCAGGTCTATTCCAGTATCGAAGCCCATGCTTTCCAGCATGAAGACGAGGTCTTCCGTGACGATGTTGCCCGACGCGCCCGGCGCGAACGGACAGCCGCCAAGGCCCGCGAGCGCGGAATCGAAGGAACGGATGCCTTCTTCGAGCCCCGCCAGCGCATTGGCGAGGCCGAGTCCCATCGTGTCGTGCAGATGCAGTTTGGTCAGCTTGTCGCCGATCTCCGCGCGCACGGCCTTGACCATCTTGCGTACCTGAACGGGATTGCCGTAGCCGACGGTATCTGCGAGCGCGACGGCATCGACGCCTGCTTCGGCTAGCGCGACGGCCGTTTCGATTACCTTTTGCAAGGGAATCTCCCCGTCGATGGCGCAGCCGAAGGCCGTCGCGCAACCCGGCTCGATCGCCATTGGCCGCTCCTGCTCGCGCACCCATTCGACGATTCGCCGTACTTCGTCCACCTGCTCCATGGTGCCCTTGCGCGTGTTCGAGCGGCTGTGTCCCTCGCTCACCGAAACCGGTATGCCGACGCCATGTGCACCCGCCGCATATGCCGCCTGCGCACCGCGCAGGTTGGGCACGAGTGCCATCACGCGCAAGCCGGGTTGTAGCAGCGCCGCCTTGACGATTGCCTCGGTGTCCGCCATTTGCGGCACGAGCTTTGGCGGAACGAAACTGCCGACCTCTATTTCGCCGATACCCGCTTGCGCGATTGCCGCGATCCAGCGCGTTTTCTGCTCGGTCGGCATGATCTCGTGAGCCATTTGCAGACCGTCACGCGGCCCGACTTCGCAAACCATCACTTTTTCTTTCATGGGTCCTGCTCCTTCAAAAATGAGTCTTTGCACGAACGCGCTCGTCATCAACGCAGCACGCCCGCTTCGGTCAAGGTTTCAATTTCGTGCGCATCGAGGCCGAGCAGCTCACCGAACACGTAGTCGTTGTGTTCGCCGAGGCGCGGCGGCGGCGTGAAATCGCCGCGAAAGCCGGCGTTATCGCGCCACGGAAGCGCAATGCTGCGTGAGCCGTCCGCGAGCAGCGGGAAGAGGCCGCCATCGGCGAAATACGGGTCTTCCATCACTACGCCAATGTGTCTCGAACGCGCGGCCGGCACGCCACGCGACTGCAGCGCATCGAGTGCTTGCGCGGGCGTCTGGTCGCGCAGCCACTCTGCCAGTAAATTGTCCGCCGCTGCGCGATGCGCGGCGCGGCCGAACGCATCGGAGAAGCGGGGATCGGTAGCAAGTTCGGGCTTGCGCATGGCGTCGCAGAGCGCTCGCCATTGCCGGTCGTTGCCAATGGAAACGGCGAGCCAGGCGTCGTCGCCTGAGCAGCGGAAGCATCCGGATGGTGCGGCGTCCCATTCGCGCGCGCCCGTGGCCGTTGGCGTCTTGCTGCCGAGCGCCTCGCGAAACAGCTGTTCGGGCAATAGCGCGACGGTGCTTTCGAGCATCGACAGATCGATGTACGCGCCCTCGCCGCTCACGCGCCGGTGCCGGATGGCCGCAAGCACCGCGCAGCTTTCCCACAGCGCAGTGATCGGATCGGTCCACGCAGGCAGAATGCCCATGGCCTCCACGCGCTCGTTCGGCGTGCCCACCACGCTGGCGCGACCGCTGTACGCCTGCAATAACGAGCCGTAAGCAAGCGCATCGCGCTGCGGGCCTTCGCGACCCGTGCCCGACGCGGACACGAAAATCAGATCGGGGCGAATCTGCGCAAGCGTCGCGTAATCGAGGCCAAACTTCGCCAGCACGCCGTTGGAGAAGTTTTCGACGACCATATCGCTCTGCGCGATCAGACGCCGGATCAGTTCCGGACCTTGCGGCCGGCTCAGGTTGATCGTGCAGCTCTTCTTGCCGGCGTTCACCACTGCCCACCAGGGCGGACGCTGCGTATGTTCGGGCCGCGTCGCGGATTCGATCTTGATGATCTCCGCGCCCATGCCCGCGAGCATCTTGGTAGTCATGGGTCCGGCCAGCACCCAGCTGAAATCGACGACGCGCAAGCCCGCCAATGCTTTCTGTGTCATCACACGACTCCATGCCGGCGCAAGCTTTCGACTTCATCCGGCGACAGTCCGAGGCGCTCTTCGAACACCGCGCGGTTAGCGGAGCCAAGTGCGGGCGATACGACATCGCGCGCGCGTGGCAACTCTGCGCCCGAAGTCGTGCGCATGGCAAACGGCAGGCCGGGCATCGACAGTGGCGTGCCGCCCGCGCACTGCCAGCGATCGAAAAACCCGCGCGCATTCAGCTGCGCGTTATCCAGAAGATCGCGCGCACCGCTCACCGGAAAACACGCCACGCGCGCCGCCTGCGCGCGCTCGAAGACGTCGGCGCGGCTATGCTCGCGCGTCCACTTCGACATCTCGTCTTGCAGGATCATCCAGTTTTCGTTGCGCGCCGTGCGTTCGCCGCACAGCGCCTCATCGCGCGACCACGCCGGGTTTCCGAGCAATTCGACCCAGCGTTCCCATTGATGTTGTTCGCGCGGCGAAATCATCACGAAGCCGTCCTTGCACGGCAACAGCCAGATCAGCCCGCCCGCGACCTCGGTGCCCTGCAGTTCCTCGCGCAGCCGGCTGAAGCTGCGTTCGCCGCGCCCATGATCGGCGACGGGCTCGATCAGCAGGTGCGCGATCACATCCAGCTCCGCGCATTCGATACTGCGTCCCTCGCCATTCATCTGCGCTTCGAGCAGGCCCCAGAGCGCCGCGTTCGCGGCGGCCACACCCGTGGCCAGCGCCACTTCGCGGTCGGCACAGGCGACGGGCGCTTGCTGATCGGGTGCGTGAACGGGGCGCGCCTGATGAAATGCATAGCCCGCGTGATGCGTGAGGGTGAAGTCGGTGTACGCGGACGGCGCGTCGGGTCCCGCATGCGTAGCCCAGGGCGTGACGGAAAGCGTGACGAGCGCGGGCTGAATGTGCCTGAGCGTATCGCCGTCGAGTTGCAGTTCCGCAAGGCGGCTTGTATTGGACGTAATCAGCAGATCGGCGGATTCCACGAGACGCCGCAGCAACGCAGCTCCTTGCCGATGCGACGGATCGAGCGTGGCGCTTTCCTTGCCGTGATTCAGATACGCGAAGAGCGCGGCATCTTCACCATAAGGAGCATTGGGTGCGAACGGGCCGGTTCGACGCAACGTATCGCCAGTACCGGGCGGTTCCAGCTTGAGCACCTGCGCGCCGAGGTCGCGCAGCACGCGCGCACAGAAAGCGGCGGGCATGGCGTCGCTCCATTCGATCACGCGCACGCCGGCGAGCGGCGCGGCGACCACGCGCGCTGGGGATACGAAATCAGCGGCGCTCATGCGGCCTCTTCGAGAACGGCTGGATCGAAGGGATAAGGCACGAGCGCGCCGTTGCGCAAGGGCAGAACGACCGTTGCGCTGCCGGGCGTGCTTTCCCTGCCTTCCTGATTACGCAAGCCGATTTCCAGATGCGCGAGACCGAAGCCGCCGCGCCGTTCGGTTCCGGTCACGCGGCCCCACGCCGTGAGCAGATCGCCCGGCACGTTCATGCCGCGAAACTGGAACTGGAGCTTCCATGCCCAGCCGCTTTCACCGGCCCAGTCCGTCAGCAGTTGCAGCATGATGTGCTGTTTCCACGAGCCGTTGACCATTACGTCGGGTAACTTGTCGTGTTGCGTGGCGAAGCGCCAGTCGTAATGAATGCGATGCCAGTTCTCCATGGATGCCGACCAGCGCACGATATGCGCCGTGGTCATCGGTCCCTTGACGAGCGCCGGGATCTCCATGCCTGTTTCGACATCCTCAAAATACAGTGCAGCCATGATGACCCTCGCCTAGCGCATGATCTGGGTGTTCGTGACCTTCAAAAGCTTCTCGCCCTTCTCGTTCACGTAGGTCTCTTCGATGATGACGAGCACCATCGGTCCGCTTTTGCCGTCGCGCTGCACGATGTCCTTGTAGCGCGCCTGACGCAGCACCTTCTCGCCGACGCGCGCATAACGGTAGAGCTCGTATTCGTAGCCGCCGTTCAGATCGCGTGGCAACTCCACTTCGACGGCCGGCAGGCCGCTGAAACTGCGGCTCAGGCCATCGTAGTCAGGCTTGTTCATGTCATCCAGCGGGTCGGGCGATGACGGCGGTCTGCGAAAGGCATGCACCGGAAAACCCGGCGGCGCGACCAGTGCGCCATAACGACTTGTCGCGGCCCAGTCTTCGTCCCAGTAACGACGCGCGTCATCCATGGTTGCATGATGGAAGCGGCGCACTTCGCTTGCTTCGACGGCATGCGTCGACGTGACCCATTCGGTCTCGGCGCCGATGATGGCTTTCACCTTGCCGGTGATGTATTCGTTGCTCACGGCTCTAGTCTCCTGTCGCTACATCGACGAAGCCAGTCTAGGGGAGCCGCCCTTTAGCGCACAATACTTGATCGTTGAATCAACGTCTTCTCAGGGTCGCATCGATCGACTATCGTGCCTCACGTACCGCTCGACGCATGACACCACCAAGGGAGAGATGTCGATGAGAACGACCCGCTACGACGCGAACGCGCTCTTTGAATATGCAATGGAAGTGCTTTGCCTGGCGGGGCTCGCGAGCGCTCATGCGCGGGACGTGGCACGCACTCTCGTCGATGGCGACTTGATGGGACACGACACGCACGGACTCGCGCTGTTGCCAGGCTACGTGAAGCAGCTCGAACAAGGCGCCATGACACGCGACGGCGCGCCCGCAGTCATCTCTGATCGTCCTGCCGCGTTGCTGTGGGACGGACGGCGTCTGCCCGGACCCGCGCTCGTGCATGCCGGCATCGACGTCCTTGCCCCGCGCGCTCGCGAACTCGGCGCCGCCACGCTCGTGATCCGGCGCAGTCATCACATTGCATGTCTTGCCGCGTATCTCCTGCGCGCCACCGAAATGAACCTGGTGATGATGCTGGCGAGCTCCGATCCGAGCGTGCAAAGCGTCGCGCCGTTCGGCGGCACGCGGGCCTTGTTCACGCCGAACCCGATCGCGCTCGGCATACCGACATCGACGACTCCGATGCTGATCGACATCTCGTCCTCCGTGACGACCAACGCGATGAGCGCGCGCCGCCATCAGAACGGCCAATCGTTCGACGAACCTTGGATGATGGATGCACAAGGTAACGCGACGCATGATCCCGGCGTGCTGTTTGCCGATCCACCCGGATCGATCCTGCCGCTCGGTGGACTGGCCGCCGGTCACAAGGGATTCGGCATGGCGTTGATGATCGAGGCGCTGACAGGCGGACTGGCCGGCTTTGGCCGCGCCGATCCACACGAAGGCTGGGGCGCGACCGTGTTCATGTCGCTGCACGATCCGGCCGCATTCGGCGGTATCGAAGCATTCCAGAGGCAGATGGATTGGCTCGGCGACGCCTGCCGCACCAACCCGCCTCGCACGATCAACGACCCCGTGCGCCTTCCCGGCGAGCGCGCAATGGCAAGGCGGGCCGAGCAACTGAAGAATGGCGTGCATCTGCATGCCGATCTCGACACACCGCTCAAGGCTTGCGGAGAACGCTACGAGGTGCGCTTTCCGCAGCCCAAGCCGGAGGCAGCATGACGCCTAAACCTTTGCACTCACCCCAGACCCGATGCATACTTTCTCTTCGGAAGCAGCGCTGCGGCGAAAAGACCGCACCCCGGAGACTCGATGCGATTCGACCTGCAATCGTTGAAACTGTTCATCGCCGTGTGCGAGCACGGCAGCATTGCCCGCGCGGCGGAAGCGGAAAACATTGCGCCTTCCGCGCTCAGCAAGCGTATGTCCCATCTTGAAGACACGCTCAAGAACGCGCTCTTCGTGCGCAGCAACAAGGGACTCGAACTGACGACCGCCGCTGCGGCACTCCTGCAGCACGCCCGCGTGCTGTTGCGAGACATCGCCCAAATGGAGAGCGAGTTACTGGACCACGCCGAAGGCGTGCGCGGTCAGATTCGCTTACATGCGAGCCTCTCGACCATCGTTCAGTACATCGCCAACGACATACGCGTTTTTCTGGAGATGCACCCCGGGCTGCGCATCGATCTTCAGGAAAGCCTGAGCCCCGCGGTGGTCCGCGCCGTGGCGGAAAACGCGGCGGATATCGGCGTGTTCGGCGGCACGACGGTTACCACCGGCCTGCAGGTCTTCCCTTATCGCAGCGACCGGCTGGTGGTTATCATGCCGCCCGATCATCCGCTCGGCCGCGCCGAACGGGTCACGTTCCGCGAAGTCGCCGAGTATCCGCTCGTGGGGCCGCAAGTGGGCAGCTATCTGAATTCGTTGGTGCTGCGCGCGGCGGCGGATCTCGATCACCCGCTCAAGCTGTCGATTCGCGTCAACGGTTTCGAACCGGTGCGCAGCATGGTGGAAGCACGGCTTGGCATCGGGCTCGTGCCGGAGCATCACGCCGAACGGTACGTCAGTTCCGCGCCGCTGATCGCCGTGCATCTGGATGAAGCCTGGGCGGAGCGCCACTGGAAAATCTGCGTACGCGAAGCCGAGTCGCTTCCCGTGCCGGTGCAACTGTTTCTCAAGCATCTGCTTGCAAGTCAGGATGCGGCACACCATTAGGCGCCGGCAATCGGTCAATCACGAATAAGCCAGCTTCAATCCTGCTTGCGGCCATTGCAGCCTGGCCAGGCGGCCCGTGCCGGAGAGCGTCACGTAGGCCGTCTTCATGTCGGCGCCGCCGAAGCAGATGTTGGTCACCATGCCATCGGGCACCGGCACCTGTCGCAGCACTTCACCGGATGGCGCGACGACCGTGATGCAACCGGTCACGAGCGTGGCCACGCAAATGTTGCCCTCGGCGTCCAGCGCCAGGCTGTCGAAGCGCTGATAACCCGGCAAGCCGCAAACCAGACGCCCGCCATGCGGCGACGGATAAGGGTGCCTGCGCGCCCGGCCGGGCGCCTCCAGATCGAATGCCCAGAGCCGCGCGGTCTCGGTCTCCGCCACATAGACGATGCTGTCGTCGGGCGACAAACCGACGCCATTGGCCGTGGTGAGCGGATACGCCACCTCGACGATGGCCGAACCATCGGCGCGAGCGTAATAGAGGCCCGCGTGATCGCGCTCGCGCAGCCGGTTCTTTCCGAAGTCGGTGAAGTAGAAGCCGCCGTCGTGGTCGAACACGATGTCGTTCGGACCGCACAGCGGATGATCGCCGCAGTGGTCATACAGTGTCGTGAGCAAGCCCGACTGCGGGTCGAAGCGCTCGATACGCCCGCTCGTATAACGCGGATGCACGCCCGGTTTCGTGCGATTCAGTCCGGCAACGGTACGAAACAGAAAACCGCCGTTATTGCAGATATAGAAGGCGCCATCCGGCCCGAGCGCCAGACCGTTGGGGCCGCCGTCCACCGCCGCCAGCACGCTCACTTTACCGTCGGGCGAAACGCGGCTGATGGTCTCCCGCTCGATCTCGACGAGCACCACGGAGCCATCGGGCATCGCCACCGGCCCTTCCGGGAACTTCAAGCCTTCCGCCAGGATTTGTATTGGGCTTTCCATCGCTGTCGTCCTCCCTTCAGCGCTTGTCGGCATGCTCGACAAAACGATTGTCGTAAGTCGCCTTCAGGTCGATGGACGCCTTGCCGATGTCGGGATCGAACGCGGCCAGCACGTCGTGCACGGTGTGGGCCGCCGCATCGGTCATCAGGCCATCGCGCGAAATGCAGTCATGCATGTTGGCGTAGGCTTGCGCGAAGACATCCTTGTCGGCTAAAGCGTATTGCGCCGGCACGGCGGCGGCGACTTGTTCGGGCGTCGCCTGCGCCATCCAGCGTTCGGCTTCCAGAATCGCATTGGTCACCGCCTGCACCGTGTTGGGATATTTGGCCGCGAACTCCCGCGTGGTGTAGATGGAGGCTTCCGGATAATCGCCGCCAAGCGTTGCTCGGGTGCCGGCCGGGTCGCGCATCACGGCAAGCGGAAAGAGATCGCCACTCGTCTGTAGCACGGTTGCGACCGGGTCGTTGCTCATCAAGGCGTCGATCTGCCCGCTGCGCGCGGCGGCAATCGCGCCTGCCGACGAGCCCACGCCGATGATCGAAACATCGCCCGGTTTCACGCCCGCCTTGTTCAGCAGATAGTTCGCGCCCATATGAAAGCTCGACCCCGGCGAACTCACACCGATGCGCATGCCCTTCAGATCGGCGTAGGTCTTGACCTTGTCGTGACTCGCTCGCGTCACGCCGAACACCCAGCCGGGGCACGAAGCCAGCGTGACGAACGACACGAGCTTCTGGCCTTTCGCGGCCATCGTGATGGTGTTCGAATACGCGCCCGCGACGATATCGGCGCTGCCGCCCATCATCGCCTGAAGCGCTTTCGCGCCGCCGCTGAAGACGCCGATTTCGACTTCCAGCCCGGCCTGTTTGAAGTATCCGCGGCTATCCGCAATGACGAACGGCAGATACGGAAAGCCCACACCCGCCGCGGCCAGATGAAGCCTGGGCTTTTCCGGCACGGGAGCGGCGCTGCTCGCCGACTGGCTGGCCAGTGCCGCACAGATGGCGAGCGCTGGCAACGACAGGCGCCTGAGCGTTCTCACGATGATGTCTCCCTCTTCCCAGGCTGACGTTGCTAGTAAGTGGCCCGACCGCCGGACAGATCGAAAACCGCTCCGGTGGTGAATGAGTTTTCCTCGCTGGCGAGCCACGCGATCATCGCGGCGGCTTCGTCGAGTTCGAGAAAACGGCCGCGCGGAATCTTGCCGAGCATGTAGCGGATATGCTCGGGCGATTGCTCCATCGCGCCGGGCGTTCGCGCCACGGCGGGTGTCACGCAGTTCACCGCGATATCGTGGCTTGCCAGTTCCTTGCCGAGCGACTTGGTCATGGCGATGACGGCCGCCTTCGCCGAGCTATACGCGGCCGCATTCGGATTGCCTTCCTTGCCGGCGACCGAGGACAGATTGACGATGCGCCCATAGTTCTGGTCGATCATCACCGGGGCCACGGCACGGCAGCAGTGGAAAGTGCCGTTGACATCGATATCCATCACCTGCTTCCAGATATCGATCGGATACTCGATCAGCGTGGCGTTCGGGCCCACGATAGCCGCATTGTTGATGAGAATATCGATGCGCCCCGCGGCCTTCAGCGTGCCCGCCACGGCGGCCTGCACGCTGGCGTAATCGGCAATGTCGACACGCTCGAAGTGGACATCGTGCTCGCCCAGTTGCTCGCGCGCCTCGTCCATGCCGGCGGGGTTGATATCCCAGATGGCAAGCCGCGCGCCGGAAGCAAGCAGCCTGCGGCCGACCGCGAAGCCGATCCCCTGCGCGCCGCCCGTCACCACGGCAACGCGGGCCCTCAAATCGATTGCATTGGTCTGCAAAACGGTCTCCTCTAGTGATCTTCGATTGCGCCGGGGGTTTAAGCGCTCGTGGCCACCGTCTGTCCGGCGACAGGACGCCAGCGCAGCAAATGATCCTCGACCATCGACACGGCGGTATCGAGTATCAAGGCGAACACGGTCAGCACCAGAATGCCGGCGATCACCGAGTTGATATCGAATACGCCTTCGGCCAGCAGGATCAGGTAACCCACGCCCTTTTCCGAGCCGAGATATTCGCCCACCACGCTGCCCACGAAGGCGATGCCGATTGCGTTATGCAGGCTGGAAAAGACCCAGCTCGTCGCCGATGGCAAGTACACATGCCGCAACAATTGACGTGAGTTGGCGCCCAGCATCCGCGTGTTGGACAACACCGTCGGGCTGACCTCGCGCACGCCCTGAAAGACGTTGAAGAACACGACGAAGAAGACGAGCGTCACGCCCAGCGCCACCTTGGACCAGATGCCGAGTCCGAACCAGAGCGCGAAGATCGGCGCGAAGATCAGGCGCGGCATCGAGTTCATCGCCTTGATGAACGGATCGAAGACCGTGGCGAGGAACGGGCTGAGCGCAAGCCACAGGCCGCATGCCAACCCGAGGACCGTGCCGATCACGAACGCCAGCATGGTTTCGACGAGCGTCGTGTACAGATGACGGTAGATCGAGCCCGTCACGAACCAGTCGACGATACGCACCGCCACGCCGAGCGGATCGCCGAAGAAGAACGGCGACAGCCACTTCTGATGCGTGCCGAGCCACCACAGGAACAAGACACCGAACAGGATCAGAAGCCGCGTGACCAGGACGGTGAAGCGATTGTTTGAGTCAAACTCGATTGCGCGCATAGCTTTTCAGAACCTCGCCTCTGAGCACGTCCCAGATCTGGGTGTGCAGTTGCAGGAAACGCTGCGTCATGCGGATTTCCGACATCTCGCGTGGACGTTCGAGGTCGATCTTGAACTCGGCGATAGGCCGCGTTCCAGGCCCGGCCGAGAGCACGATGACGCGGTCCGACAACGAGATGGCCTCCTCCAGATCGTGCGTCACGAACATCACGGACTTGCGGTCGTGCGACCACAGTTGCAGCAACTCGTTTTCCATCAGGTGCCGCGTCTGGATATCCAGCGCGCTGAACGGCTCGTCCATCAGAATGATGCGAGGGTTGAGCGCGAGCGCCTGCGCGAGACCGGCACGCTTGCGCATGCCGCCGGACAACTGATGCGGATACTTCTTGCCGTGTCCTTGAAGTCCCACGCGATCGAGCCAGCCGCGCGCCACGTTGAGCGCCTGTTCGCGCGGCGTTCCCCGAAAGATCAGACCCATCGCGATGTTGTCTTCGGTCGTCTTCCAGGGCATGAGCGCATCGACCTGAAAAAGATAGGCTGCCTGCGTATTCAAGCCGTGCGTCAGCTTCTTGTCGAAGACGCTGATGCTGCCCGACGAGGGCCGCGTAAGCCCGGCAGCAACGTTGAGCAAGGTGGATTTGCCGCAGCCCGTGGGACCGACAATCGACACGAACTCGCCGTCGCCGATCGACAACGTGGCCTCCGAGACGGCGGTGTAGGTCTGCGCCCTCTTGCCGTTGCCGGCGAAGGTGCAGGTCACATTGTCGAAACGCAGGGCTTCGCGCACTTCGATTTTTTCGCTGTCGAGGGGGACGCTCGGGGTACCCTTGATTCCATACGTTGCCGTGCTCATGGCTGGATCTCCGCCGCTTTCCTGACGAACCGGTTGTCATACGTCGATGCAAGATCGATCTTCGCCGATGCCACTGCAGGGTCGAATGCCGCCAGCACCTCGCGCACCGTCTGCGCGCCCTTCGGCGTGATCTCGCCGTTCTGCGCAATGCAACGGCGGCTGTTCGTGAAGGCCTCCGCATAGAGCGCCTTGTTCTCGCCGATATATTGCGGGGGCACGTTGTCGGCGACTTCCTGCGGCGTCGCCTTGGCGATCCACTTCTCGGCGCGCACGATCGCATTGGCGACGGCCTGCACCGTCTTGGGATTCTTGCCGATGAACTCCTGCGTCGCGAAGAGGCTCGACTCGGGGTAATCGGAACCGAACACCTTGACGTTCCCTTCAGCCGTGCGCATGTTCTCCAGCGGCTTGAGGCTGCCATCCTTCATGAGGATAGTGGCGCTCGGGTCGTTGACGATCAGCGCATCGATCTGCCCGGCCCGCACGGCCGCCACCGCGCCGGCCGCTTGTCCCACCCCGATGATCGACACGTCGGAAGACTGCAGCCCTGCCTTGTGCAGAATGAAATTGAGTGCCATGTGCGTGCTGGAACCCGGCGCGCTCACGCCGATTCGCATACCCTTCAGGTCCTTGGCCGATTTCACTTCGCCCTCGCGTTTTTGCGACACCCCGAGGATCCATCCCGGACAGATGACTTGCGCCGCGACCACCACGAGATGCTGTCCCTTGGTGGCCATGGTGATGGTGTTCGAATACGCGCCCGCCACCATGTCGGAGCTGCCGCCGAGCAGCGCTTCCAGTGTCTTCGATCCGCCGGAGAATGCGGCGATGGTCACGTCGAGCCCTTCGTCCTTGAAATAGCCGCGCTGTTTGGCGACGAGCATGGGCAGGTAGGTGATGCCCACCGAAGCCGCCGCGATGTGCAGTTCGGGCTTCTCAGGCACATCCTTGGCTGCGGCCGTCAAGGAACCGCAGGCGAGCGCGAACGCGGCACACAGCGCGATGGCGAGTTTCAGCTTCATGGTTGTCTCCTCCCTTTTTAGGGATTTTTAGGTACTTCAGGGACGACAGAGTGTCAATTGCGGACCGGCTTATGAATATCCTGGCATCTCCCGCGACTGCTGATTATCGACATAGCGGAGCCGGTCCGCGCAACGCGATCTTCTTAGGCCGCCTGTTTGCGCAGCGCCTCGACCACGGCATCGCCCATGTCGCGGGTGCCGACGCGCTGCGTGCCTTCCTGCTGGATATCCGCGGTCCGGTAACCGGCCGCGAGCACCGTGCGCACGGCCTGCTCGACCCGGCGCGCTTCGTCTTCCATTTCGAAGCTCTCGCGCAGCATCATCGCGCACGACAGAATCGCGGCAAGCGGATTGGCAATGTCCTTTCCGGCAATATCCGGCGCCGACCCGTGGACCGGCTCGTACAAGCCCTTGCGGTTATAGCCGAGCGAGGCCGAAGGCAACATGCCGATCGAGCCGGTCAGCATGGCGGCCGCGTCCGACAGAATATCGCCGAAGAGATTGCCCGTGACGATCACATCGAATTGCTTGGGGCGCCGCATCAGCATCATCGCGGCGGCGTCCACGAAGAGATGGCTCAGTTCGACGTCCGGGTATTCCCGCCCGACGCGCGTGACGACCTCGCGCCACAGCTGACTTGCTTCCAGCACGTTGGCCTTGTCCACCGAGCAGAGCTTGTGATGACGGCGCTGCGCGGCCTTGAAGGCGGCATGCGCGACGCGCTCCACTTCCGACTCCGAGTAACGCATCGTGTTGAACCCCACACGCTCGCCCGCCTGATTGGTCTCGAAGCCGCGCGGCTGGCCGAAGTAGGCGTCGCCGTTCAACTCGCGCACGATCACGATGTCGAGTCCATCCACCACTTCCGGACGCAACGTCGAAGCGCCGATCAGCTCCGGGAACATGAAGGCCGGGCGAAAGTTGGCATAGAGCGTCAGTGCCTCGCGCAATTGCAATAACCCGGTGCCGGGACGCTCCTCACGCGGGATATCGGCTTCGTCGGCCACGCCTACCGCGCCGAAGAGAATCGCGTCGGCCTTGCGCGCCACTTCGAGCGTGGGCGGCGGCAGCGGCACGCCGTGCGCCTGAATGCCGGCATCGCCGATGGCAGCCTCCTGCGTCTCGGCGTGCGGCGCCACGATTCGCAGCACCTTGAGCGCCTCCGCGACAACTTCGGGGCCAATACCATCGCCGGGCATGACTGCAATCTTCATCTGTAATCTCCTTGGTCGTTATTGGAAACGGCGCGCCGTGTGCGCGCCGTCAAAAGGTTTCGGCACGGTCGCGCTCGAATGCCACGATGCGGTCCAGATGCGAAAGCGTGTAGTCGATCTCGTCCATGCCGCGCAACAGGCAATCCTTGGCGAAGGGCTCCAGCTCGAACGCGTGCGAGGACCCGTCGGGCAAGGTGACGGTCTGCGCGGGCAAGTCGATGGCGATGCGGCTGCCCGGACTCTCCGACAACCTATCGAGCAACGGCAGCACCACGGCCTCGGGCAACACGATCGGCAGCAGTCCGTTCTTCAGGCAGTTGATGAAAAAGATGTCGCCGAAGCTCGGTGCAATCGCCGCGCGGATGCCGTAGTCATAGAGCGCCCAGACCGCATGCTCGCGCGACGAACCGCAACCGAAGTTATGGTTGGCCACGACGATGCGCGACTCCCGCAAAGGCGCCTGGTTGAGCAGGAAGTCGGGACGTTCCGCGCCATTTGCATCGAAGCGCAGCGCACGAAACAGGAACTGGCCGAAGTCGTCGGAGCGGGGTTTTTGCAGATAGCGCGCGGGCAGAATCTGGTCGGTATCGCAGTTGATCGCGACGATCGGCGCCGCGACTGCATCGAGGTACTCCAGTCGTTCCATGTTCACACTCCCAGGAGACGGCGGACATCGGTGAGACGTCCGGTCACCGCCGCGGCGGCCGCCATCGCCGGGCTCATCAGGTGCGTGCGCACGCCGGGTCCCTGACGGCCCACGAAATTCCGGTTGGATGTCGAAGCGCAGCGCTGGCCGGGTTCGGCAATATCGCCGTTGGTCGCGAGACACATCGAACAGCCGGGATAGCGCCACTGAAAACCCGCTTCCATGAAGATGCGGTCGAGCCCTTCCGCTTCCGCCTGCGCACGCACTTCATGCGAACCCGGCACGACCCACGCTTCCACGCTCGGCGCGATATGACGGCCGCGCGCCACTTCCGCCGCGCTGCGCATGTCCTCGATGCGCCCGTTGGTGCACGAGCCGATGAACACCCGGTCGATCGCGACGCCTTCGAGCGACTCGTTCGCCGCTAGGCCCATGTAGTCGAGCGCACGCGACATCGCCGCGCGCAGGTCGGGATCGGGCTGCTCCATGGGGTCCGGTACGCGGCCGTTGATGGCGCAGGCATAGCCGGGAGTAGTGCCCCATGTGACCATCGGGACGATCTCGGTCACGTCGATATGCACTTCGCGATCGAACACCGCGCCTGAGTCCGTGAACAAGCCGCGCCAATGCGCAAGCGCCCTTTGCCACCGGTCGCCCGTGGGCGCGTAGTGCCGTCCGGCGAGATAAGCGAAGGTGGTTTCGTCCGGGGCGATCATGCCGGCGCGACCGCCCGCCTCGATGGTCATGTTGCAGAGCGTCAATCGCCCTTCCATCGACAAGCCGGCGATGGCGGAGCCGGCATATTCGATCACGTGTCCCGTCGCGCCAGCCACGCCGATTCGCGCGATGACCGCGAGAATCAGGTCCTTCGCGGTGACGCCCGAACCTGGCATGCCGTCGAGCGTAATACGCATGTTGCGCGACTTGCGCTGCCACAGGCATTGCGTGGCGAGCACGTGAGCCACTTCGGTGGCGCCGATACCGAAGGCCAGCGCGCCCGCCGCGCCATGCGTGGACGTGTGGCTGTCGGCGCAAACGACGGTCATGCCGGGCAGACTCAGGCCCTGCTCCGGCCCGACCACGTGGACGATGCCGCGCCGCGTGTCGTTCATGTCGAACAGGGTGATGCGCGATTCGTTGGCGTCGCGTTGCAGCGACTCGATCATGGCGCGCCGTTCGAGGTCGGTCACCGCCGCGATATCGTTCGCCGTGCTGGAAACGTAGTGATCCGGCGTGCCGAAAATGCGCTCGGGCGAACGCGGCTTGAGCCCGCGCTGGCGCAACAGGTCGAACGACTGCGCGGTGACATCGTGAATGTAATGACGATCGATGTAGAGAAGATCCTGCCCGTCGTCGCGGGACATCACGCGGTGGCTGTCCCAGATCTTGTCGTAAAGCGTGCGTGGACCCGCGCTAAGCTGTTCGAGTTGCATTGCTTCGTCTCGCTCCGTCAAATGACCGCCTCGTCAGGCGCGGTGCAGTTTTGTTGTCGGTGGCTGTTTGAGAAGCATCTTGCATCAGGCCGGCCGGCTTGGACGTGGTCATTTGGCAAGGCACCATCGCCAATGGCGATGACAAAGCTACGTCGAACGGCTGACGCCATGCGCGTTCAGCACGTCGCGCAGGATCTCGACGAAGCGCCGGGCCGCGTTCGACAGCGGCTCGACGTGCGAATAGATGAGACTCGCGGTCAGCCGATGCTCGGCTTCGGCACGCAACGGCACGACATCGAGCAGGTCTCGCATGGCGGAATCGATGCAGAACGGATCGACCACCGCGACGCCGACGCCTTCCCTCGCGAGCGTGCAGGCGCTGATGGCCGAGCGCACGCGCACGACCGGCTCCGGCCGACGCTCGTTTCTGAACACGTGCCCGACGATCCGCCCGAGCGGCGTGTCGTGCTCGTAATCGATCCACGGCATGGCGGCGACCTGTTTCGGGTCGAGCGCACGCCGCCGGGCCAGCGCGCCTTTTTTCGCGACACAGAGAAGCCGTCCGCTTGCAATCGGCATGGTGACGAGGTTCGGGTGCTCGACGGCGAACATCGATACGCCGATGCAGTTCTTGCCGAACAGCACGCGAGGCACGAGATGGTTGTGCGTGAGCGGTTCGAACTGAATGGGCAACTGCTGGAATTCGGCGTGGAATCGTGCAATGGCGAGCGGCACGAGATGCACGCCGAGACTCGGGCTGCATACGATGTTGAGCTTGCCGCTCGTGCCGTCGGCGAGAGAACGGACGAGATTATCGACGCGCTCGATGCCTTCATACGCGCGCATGACTTCGTCGAAGATACGTTTTGCCTCGGGCGTCGGATAGAGCCGGCCGCGCATGCGTTCGAAGAGCAAGAACCCGAGGCGGCTTTCCGTCACCTGCAAGACACGGCTCACGGAGGGCTGCGCCACATACAGCGAACGCGCGGCCTCGCTGATGGAACCCGTCATCATGATCGCGCGGAATACTTCAATCTGCCGCAGGCTCATGGTGCGCGTGTTGGGAATTTCCTCGTCGTAATTCATGGGCTTGGTCGTTGTTCATCGCGCCGTCATGTTGCCGCGCCGCCGCTTTCGGATGTAAGTGAACCGCCCGCAGTGTAGCGCGGGCACCGCCGCGCGACGAATCCATGCAGCGCGTCTATGGGATACGAAATTTGAACTATTTCACGGCGAATATCGACGTTGCTATGGTTCGTTCTAGTCGAGCCCCGCGAAGAGAGTCGATCCGAGCCATGCCCAAGCTTATCCATTTCCTGAATCCGAACGGTCTCGCCACCGTCACGCGCGAGATCGAAAAGACCGTGTGCGCGCTTCGAGGCGCGGACGACGCGCCCGTTTGCTTCGAGACGCTTTTCGCGGTCGACGGCGGCATCGAAACCCAGCGCGATGCCGACCGCGCCGCCGTCGCCGTGGCCGAGTACGTCGCGCGGCATGAAGCGTCGGCGAGTGCGTTCGTCATCGCGTGCTACAGCGATCCCGGCTTGCACGCCGCGCGCGAACTCACGCAACAGCCGGTGCTCGGCATCGGTGCCGCGGTCATGGGCGTCGCGCTTGCGCGCGGGTCGCGCATCGGCGTGATCGCGGCGAGCGCGCACGGCATGCCGCGTCACTGGCGGTCTTATCATGCGGCGCGCATCGCACAGACGGTCGCGGGAGAACGCGCCGTGAATCTTGGCGTGGCCGAATCGGGCAACCGAGACGCCGCGCTCGACAAGCTCATCGCGACCGGCCGCGCGCTGTGTGACGAAGATGGCGCCGATGTCATCGTGCTCGGCTGCGCGGGCATGACGCCGCTTCGCGCCGATATCGAAGCGGCGCTCGGCGTGCCGGTAATCGATCCGTGCTCGACGGCCGCCTCGCTCGCCTTCGCCATCTGTCGCGAGCGGCAGGACCCATGGCGTCCGACATGAACGCCGCACTCATTGCGCTTCCGCGTCTCGGTGTGCTTGGCGGCATGGGGCCGCTCGCCACCGCCGACTTTCTCGTCAAGCTGATACAGGCGACGCCCGCCGCGTCCGATCAAGAGCATATGCCGGTCATCGTGCATAACGTGCCGCAAGTACCCGATCGCAGCACGGCCTTTCTCGCGGGATCGGACGCGCCCTGGCCGCATCTGCTCGACGGCCTGCGCACGCTCGAAGCGGCCGGTTGCGCGGCCATCGCGATTCCTTGCAATACGGCGCACGTCTGGCACGAGCGGCTTGCGCAGGAGACGATGCGGCCGGTGCTGCATATCGGCGAGGCAGCGCTTCGAGCGCTTGCGGTGACGTGCCCCGGTGCGCGGCGAGTCGGCATGCTCGCGACGACAGCGACGCTCAAAGCGCGCATCTATCACGATCAACTGGCTGCAAGCGGCATAGACGCGATCGAACCGGGTCAGATGTCGCAGACGACGCAGGTCATGGGCGCAATCGCCGCCGTGAAAGGCGGGAGAATCGACGAAGCGCGTGCGTGGCTCAAAAGCGCCGCTCATGCACTGATCGATCGCGGCGCCGACGCGTTGCTCATGGCGTGCACGGAAATTCCGGTGGCGCTGGCGGGCGTTGCGCTCGACGTGCCCGCAATCGACCCGACCGAAGCGCTCGCGCGTGCAAGCGTCGACTGGTGGCTCGCCGCGCGCGAGCGAACCAACACCTCTGAATTCTCAAGCGGACAAAAGACATGCAGCAGTTTGATCTGACCATACGTCATGGACTCGTCGCGTCGGACGAGGCAGTCTTCGAGGCGGACGTCGGCGTGGTCGGCGACCGGATCGTCGAAGTGGCGCGCGGCCTGCCCGCAGGCAAACGCGATATCGACGCGACCGGACGCTACGTGCTGCCGGGCGGTATCGACACGCACTGTCACGTCGAGCAACGCTCGGGCATGGGAATCATGGGCGCCGACGACTGGTACTCCGCAAGCGTCGCGGCGGCCCACGGCGGCACCACCATGATCGTGCCGTTCGCCGCGCAGCATCGCGGACAATCGCTCAAACAAGTGGCCGACGACTACGCGGCGCTCGCGCGGGCAAAGTCGGTGATCGACTATAGCTATCACCTGATTGTCTCGGAGACGGACCACCGCACGCTTCAGGAAGATCTCGTCGAGCAGATTCGCCGGGGCATCACGTCGTTCAAGGTCTACATGACCTACGATCAATTGAAGATCGACGACTACCAGATGCTCGACGTGTTGGCTCTCGCCGCACGCGAACGCGCGCTCGTGATGGTACATGCCGAAAACAACGACGTGATCCGCTGGGTCTCGCAAAAGCTGCTCGAAAGCGGCCGCACCGCGCCGAAGTACCACGCGACGAGTCACGTGGCGCTGGCGGAATCCGAAGCGACGAATCGCGTGATCCAGCTCGCCAGGCTTTTCGACGCGCCCGTGCTCATCGTTCACGTGTCCGCGCAGGACGCGCTCGCGACCATCGGCGCGGCGCAGCGCATGGGCGCGCAAGTGTACGGCGAGACCTGTCCGCACTATCTGCTGCTCACCGAAGACGCGATGGACGTTCCCGGCGTCGAAGGCGCGAAGTATTGCTGCAGCCCGCCGCTGCGTGACGCGAACGCTCAAGAAGCCTTGTGGACGGCGCTGAAGGCGGGCGTGTTGCAGACGGTGTCGTCGGATCATGCGCCGTATCGCTTCGACGAATCCGGCAAGCTGCCGCATGGCGAAGCCACCACGTTCAAGCAGATGGCCAACGGCATGCCCGGACTCGAAGTGCGCCTGCCGCTGCTGTTCTCCGAAGGCATTCACAAGGGGCGCATGACGCTGCCCGAGTTCGTCGCGCTGAGTTCGACGAATCATGCGCGCATGTACGGCATCGCGCCGCGCAAAGGGCTGATCGAAGCGGGCGCGGATGCGGACATGGCGGTTTGGGACCCGCACCATGAAGTCGTGCTGACAGCCTCCGCATTGCACGATCGCGTGGGCTACACGCCCTACGAGGGGACGAAGGTAACGGGCTGGCCGCGCACGGTGGTGAGCGCGGGCCGCGTGATCGTCGATGACGCCGGCTTTTATGCCGAACCGGGCAGCGGCCGCTTCATTGCACGCTCGACGCCGTTGCCCTATCAGGCCACGCGCGAAGTCTCCGCGAGCGGCCGGTTCTTCCGCGCGCTTGCCGACGCCGAGACAGGCGCTCTCCACCCGTCTTTCGGATACCCCGAACATCAACACCCGGAACAAAAGAGGAAGTCATGAGCAAGTCACGCAAAATCGGCCTGGCCGTCGCGCAAATGGGACCGGTCCACCTCGCCGATGACCAACGGGCGGTCGTCGAGCGGCTCGTCGCCATGCTGCACGAAGCGAAAGCGCGCAGTGCAAAGCTGGTCGTGTTCCCGGAGCTCGCGCTCACCACGTTTTTTCCGCGCTACTGGATGAGCGAGGAAGCGGCCATGGAACGCTTCTTCGAGCGATCGATGCCGAATCCCGACGTACAGCCGCTCTTCGACGCCGCGCGCGACGCGGGCATCGGCTTCTATCTCGGCTATGCGGAACTGACGGCGCAAGGCGAGCGCTTCAATACGTCGATCATCGTCGATGACAGCGGCAAGATCGTCGCGAAGTATCGCAAGACGCATTTGCCGGGGCATTCGGAGCACAAGCCGGACGCGCCTTTCCAGCATCTGGAGAAGAAGTTTTTCGCGGTGGGCAACTCGGGTTTTCCTGTCGTCGACACGATGGGCGCGCGCCTCGGCATGTGCATCTGCAACGACCGCCGCTGGCCGGAAACATGGCGCGCGATGTCGCTGCAAGGCGCGGAACTCGGCGTGCTCGGCTACAACACGCCGTCCGAGAACATTCATTGGCCCGAACCGGTCCATTTGCGCATGCATACCCATCTCGTCACGTTGCAGGCGAGCGCTTATCAGAATGCGATGTGGATTGCCGCCGCCGCCAAATGCGGCAAGGAAGACGGCTTTCATATGATCGGCGGCTCGGTGATTGTCGCGCCTTCGGGCGAGATCGCCGCGCAAAGCATGAGCGAAGACGACGAGGTGATCTTCGCGAACGTCGATCTCGCGCTCGGCGACACGTTCCGCGAGCACGTCTTCAACTTCGCGAAGCATCGGCGGCCGGAACATTACGGGCTGATCGTCGAGCGCACCGGCGCGGGCGCGCCGCTGCCGCACGATCCGGACGCGCTCAATTAAGGCGTCCACGGGGAGACCACACATGAACGACGACATCACGCAAGATGCATCGGCGTCGGCACGGCCGGCGTCTTACGGCAGCTCGCCACAAAGCGCCATGGACAAATCGATATTCGGACCGCCGCACGTGCGCGCGCTCGTCGCATCGATTTCCGGCTACGCCATGGACGGCTTCGACCTGCTGATCCTCGGCTTCATGCTGAGCCTCATCTCGGCGGACCTCGGACTCAGCTCCGCGCAAGCGGGCTCGCTCGTTACGTGGACGCTCGTCGGCGGCGTCGCGGGTGGCATCGGCTTCGGGATACTCAGCGATTATCTCGGCCGCGTGCGCGTGCTCACTTACACCATTCTGCTCTTTGCGCTGTTCACCGGTCTGTGCGCTTTCGCGACCGGATACCACGACCTGCTAGCGTATCGCTTCGTGGCGGGCCTGGGACTTGGCGGCGAGTTCGGTATCGGCATGGCGCTCGCCATCGAGGCGTGGCCCGCCGAAAAGCGCGGACGCGTCTCCTCGTATGTCGGCATGGGCTGGCAGATCGGCGTGCTGATCGCCGCGCTGCTGACGCCGGTATTGTTACCGCATATCGGGTGGCGCGGCATGTTTCTCGTGGGACTCGCGCCCGCCGTGTTGTCGTTCGTCATCCGCAAGGCGATTGGCGAACCGAAGATCTTCATCGAGAAAGCAATCAGGAGACGGCACGAATTTCCCCTCAAGACGCTGTTTCGCGATCGGGAAACGCGACGCCGCAGCATCGGCATGATCGTCATGTGTTCGGTGCAGAACTTTGGCTACTACGGTCTCATCATCTGGATGCCGGGCTATCTGACGAAGGCGTTCGGCTTCACGCTCGCCAAGTCGGCGACATGGACGGCGGCGTCGATTCTCGGCATGCTGGTCGGCATCTGGATCTTCGGGCAGCTCGCGGACAGAATCGGCAGGAAGCCTACCTTCGTGATCTATCAGTTGGGCGCGCTCGTCATGGTGTTCGTCTACTCGCGCATGACGACGCCCGAGGCGCTACTGATTGGCGGCATGGTGGTCGGCGTGTTCGTAAACGGCATGATGGGCGGCTATGGCGCACTCATGGCCGAGTTGTATCCGACCCATGCACGCGGCACCGCGCAGAATGTGCTGTGGAGCATCGGCCGCGCGGTCGGCGGGTTCGGACCGCTCGCGATCGGCGCGGTGGCGAGCTATTACTCGTTTGGCACGGCCATCGCGGCGCTGGCTTGTATCTATATCGTCGATGTCGTCGCGACTGTCGTGCTGATTCCGGAGTTGAAGGGTGTGGAGTTGGAGTGAGCGGACGTGACAGGCGGAAGACGCTGGCCGGCGGTCGGGATGCATCGCGAGACCGATCACACCCCGACGAGAGCTAGCGTTTGCCACGCCCGCCAGCCGGCTTACCTGCAACCGCGGCTGGCTTGCTGCCGGATTTGCTACGCGGCTTCTTCACGCTAAACGGATTGACGCCGGACAATCCTGTGTCTTGTTGTGCCACAGGCTTGCGCTTGTTATCGCCACCCTGCGGGCGCGACTTCTTGCCGGGCACCGGCGCCGCGCCCGGCGTAATCTGCGGCACTTTCGGCTTTTTGGGCTTTTTAGGTTTTTTGACGATCTCGCCCGTCGCGCTGGTTTGCGGCACGCGATGCTCGGCTTCGAAACCTGGTTCTTCCCGGCGTACCAGCGTTTGCCGGATCAGCGCTTCGATCGCGGCGAGTTGCGGCGCTTCATCGGCACATACGAGCGACACCGCCACGCCGCTCGCGCCCGCGCGGCCGGTGCGGCCAATGCGGTGCACGTAGTCTTGCGCCACGATCGGCAGATCGACGTTGATGACCAAAGGCAGGTCGTCGATATCCAGTCCGCGCGCAGCCACATCGGTGGCGACCAGCATATGGACTTCGCCGGTCTTGAAGCGTTCGAGTGCACGCAAACGCGCGGGTTGCGGCTTGTCGCCGTGGATGGTGTCGACCGAATAGCCCGCTTCATCCAGCATGGCCGCCAGATAGTCGACGCCATTACGGGTCTTGACGAACACCAGCGCGTGCTCCCACTTGTTCTCGGCCACGAGGTGCATGAAGAGTTCAGGCTTGTTCCTCTTATCCACCGTCACCACCCACTGCTTGATATTGCTGGCCGTGGCATTGGGCGGGCTAACGCTGATATTCACCGGGCTGCGCAGAATGCTCGCGGCCATCGTGCGGATTTCATCGGAGAACGTGGCGGAGAACAGCAGCGTCTGACGCTTTGCGGGCAAGGCGGCGAACACGGCGTTGAGTTCGCGTGCGAAGCCCAGATCGAGCATGCGGTCGGCTTCATCCAGCACTAGCGTCTGTACTCGATCGAACTGCACCGCATTTTGGCGATTCAGATCCAGCAAACGGCCCGGTGTGGCAACCAGCACATCGACGCCTTTGCGCAAGGCCATCATCTGCGGATTGATGCTCACGCCGCCATACGCGGCCAGGAATCGCAGGTCCAGGCCTTCGCCGTAATCGATAAAGCTTTGCAGCACTTGTTCAGCCAGTTCGCGCGTGGGCACGAGAACCAGAACGCACGCGCGATTGCTCGACACGGCCGGCCCGTGTTGCACCAGCCGTTGCAGCAGCGGCAGCGCAAAACCCGCGGTCTTGCCCGTGCCGGTCTGCGCGGCGGCCATGACGTCCTGGCCACCGAGCACAGCAGGAATCGCCTTGACCTGCACCGGCGTGGGTGTCTGGTAATTGAGCTTCTGCAGGTTGCGCAGCAACGGATCGATCAGGCCAAGCGAGGCAAACGACATGCAGGTATTCCGGGCTAAAACCGCAATTTTAGCGGTTACGGCGCTCGTTGCATGCGCTGAGCCATATCGACAGCGAGCAGCGTCGGCAGTCTCTTACAGGACGTCGACGGAATCCAACGGTAAGGAGCGCTCATGCAGCAGGAAGCGCCTTGAGTGACGCCCTTCACTTCTCGGTGCGTGGTTTCTCGATGGTGACTTTCGCCATGGCCGACCAGTCTCGCTCGCCCAATCCCGCCGCGACGGTTTCAGTCATCCGTTCGTAGACGGCGGCAAGCATCGGCAACGCGGCGCCCAGTTCTTGCGCGGCTTCAGACGCGAGTCGCAGATCCTTCAGTCCGAGCGATGCCTTGAACCCCGGTTCGTAGTGTCCATCCGCGATATTCGCCGAATAGACTTGATACGACCGGCTGCCGAACGACGTATTCAGATCGTCAGGTTTACCGCCGGCATTAGGGCGCTCGTCGCGACAAGTCCGGACGCTGTGCCGAAACTCGCTGCGAAACCGTCAGCGGCGAAGCGTTCGAAGCGCGTGGAGCAGTCGGGTTCAGCATGACGGGAGCCTGGCGGAACGATCATGCAAGGTGTCGGGGCACGTGCAACGCCTGACCGCGACGCGAACGTGTTGGCTATCCGGTCGTTTCCATTCCCGCAGAACATTCGGACGGCCGCGTCTCTGTTCGTCATCGCACAGTTCGTGTATGGGAGTACGTAGTCAGTCCCGCCTTCCTAACTTATATTTGCATCGGCACCGCAAAAAACGTCCCCGCCCTGATCACCCGCGACCGATGTCCGGTCAAATGCTTCCTCCAAGCGGCGACTCTCAACGCATTGCGCTACAACCAAAAAGGATACGACGCAATGATGTCTTTCCGCTCGGCGATCAAGCCTTTGATGGAACCGACCCTCACGCGCTGCATGGCGCTGGCGTCCGCCGTGTTGCTGGCATCGTGCGGCGGCTCGGACCATACCGATACCACGGTGCCCGACACCATCATGCAGGTGATGAAAAAGCCTGCGTACAGCGGCGCGACGTGGACCATGCAGGTCGTCGATCTGGATTCCGGACATGTCATCTACGATCTCGACTCGGGCTCACAGGTGTTCATCGCGTCCGTGCGTAAGCTCTTCTCCACAGCCAATGCGCTCGACGTCATCGGTGCGCAGCATCGACTGGTGACGCCGGTCTACAAGCAAGGCACCGTCGATGCAAACGGCACGCTCACCGGCAATCTCGTACTCGTCGCGAGCGGCGATCTCACCATGGGCGGTCGCGCGAATCCGGACGGAACGATCGCGCTCACCGCGTTCGATCACAACGAAGCCAATAGTGTCGGCAACGCGCAACTGACCACGCCCGATCCGCTCGCCGGTTACAACGCGCTGGCCGCGCAGGTCGCCGCCTCGGGCATCAAGACGGTCAATGGCGATGTGGTGATCGACGATCGTCTGTTCGACGCGTTCGACTTCCGCGATGAATTCAACGTGACGCCGATCCTGGTCAACGACGATCTCGTGGATGTCGCCTTCAGCGCAAGCGCGCAAGGTGCGCTGCTGCCGTTCGTGTACCGGCCCCAGTCGGCGGCGTTCACGGTGCAATCGACGCTCATCACGGGTGCGCCGACGTCGGACTTTGCCGTCGTGCTCAATCAGGCATTCCCGGATGAGCCGCTCAACTGTATCGGCCAGGCTACCTGTGTCGGCGAAATGAGCGGCACGGTGCCGGCAGGGGTTCCGCCCGCGCTGACCGGCGCGTATCCGCTGGTGCAGACGTTTCGCATCACCGATCCCTCCACGTATGCGCGCACGGTGCTGATCGAAGCGCTCGCACGCGCGGGCGTGACCGTGACGGCCGCGCCCGTCAAGGCGAATCCGGTTGCATCCTTGCCGGCGCAAGGTTCTTATTCGAGCGCGCAACGCGTCGCCCAACTCACCGCCGCTCCGTATGCGCAGGATCTGCGTTTCGTGAACAAGGTCAGCTACAACATCGGCGCGGACATTACGCTGATGCAATACGGACTGGCGAAGAACGGCTCGCGCACCATGGCCACGGCGCTTACGACCGAACAAGGCGAACTGTCTTCGACCTTCGGCATTTCGCCGGACCAGTATCACTTCATCGACGGCAGCGGCGGCGGCGATACCACCGCGAACGCGAAGGCTGTCATCACGCTGCTGCGCGCCATGCGGCTCAAGCCCGACTATGCGACATACGTCGATACTTTGCCGGTACTCGGCGTCGATGGCTCGCTCACGACCGTCACCGGCTTCGAGGCCGATCCGACGCTAGCCGGTGCCAAGGGTCGTGTCTACGCCAAGACCGGCACGTATGGCGGTTTGAGCAACACCACACCGCCCGTGCCGCTTCTCAAGTCACAGGCGCTTGCGGGGTATATCGATGCAAAGAGCGGCCGGCGGCTTGCCTTCTTCCTGACCGTGAATAACGTGCCGTTCGTGGGACTGGAAACCATCCTCGATGCTTTCCAGGACGAAGGCGAGATCGCGGCGCAAATCTGGAAACTGCAATGATGCGGCGCAAGCCGTGCCGAAAGATCGATTATTGTCAGAACAGATGATGAATCCCGGCGAGACACACCACCTGCTTCCCACCCGAAGCCGCCCCGATGCCAAGCGTATTGGCCACCGCGCCGCCGCCCGCCGTTTCGAACATCACATCGGCATAAAGCTGGGTTGTCTTCGATAGCGAATACACATTGGCCGCCGTGAATTGCGTCCAGCGACGCGCGCCGAGCGTCGCTGTCCATGCGCCCACGCCGATTTCCTCCGCGGGTGTCACGCGCAGATTCGCGCCGCCGTCGATGCTGCGAAAATGTTCGCTGCCGCCCTTGGACGCGATGCGCATATCTGTTGCGAGCGCATGCAGCGTGACGCGCTCGAACCGGTACGAGCCACCAATACCCATCTCCCGCACCTGGCTCGCATTGAACGTGGCGCCGGGCGCGAGCGTCTGGCCTTCGAACGAAGTCAGCCCGAGCCCGCTGGATAGCGGCAGCAGCCGGTCGCGGTACTCCGAATACACCACCACCAGTTTGAGCGGACCATTGGCATAGTTTCCACCGAAACCGATCGTCCGCCCGTTGGTATTGCTGGCCGATGCGCCCGGAAATCCATAAAGCGCGCCGACGCTCAGGCCGCGATAAGCAGCGCTCTTCCACTTGACCGTGCTCGATAACTGCACGGGAAGCGTGCTGCCGAGACCATCGAGATTGCCTGGATGAAACGCGGAAAAGTCGCCGAGCAACTGCGCTGTCGAAACCGAGCCGAGCCAGTCGAAGTTCCAGTCGGTTTGACGCCCGAGCGTGACCGTGCCGAGCGTCGCGTCGGACATTCCGACATAGGCTTGTCGATTGAAGAACGTCGTGCTGCTGGCGGATGCACCCGTCGTCGTGACAAAACCGCTTTCGAGCCTGAACAGCACCGAGCGCCCCGCGCCGATTTCCTCGACACCCTGAAAGCCGAAGCGGTCCGCCTGCAGGGTCCCTTGCTGCGCGATATAAGCCGACGAGCCGCGCAAATTGCTCACGTATCCAATACCCGAATCGATGCTGCCGTATAACGTGACGCTGCTTTGCGCGAATGCCAGCGGCGAAACGACGAGCGTGGTCAAACCCGCGACGAGTGTCGCGCGATGAGTTTTTGTTGTCATGCTGTCTGGGAGGAGCGTTAGAAGGAGAACTGCCTGAGCTCGAAAGTCCGGAAATCAGGTTGACTGAACCTTCTCCACCGGCGCGAGACGCCACGCGCCGAATATGAGATTGACGATGATCGCCGTCAGCGTGCCCGCCGCCATGCCGTTACCCATCACGATCTGCAGCGAGCCGGGAAGCGCTGCATAGACGTTGGGCACGAGTATCGGTAACAGACCCATCACGAGCGCCGCAGCCAGCGTGTACTGATTGCCGCGCGCTTGCAGATCGACCTTGCCGAGCAGGTTGATCCCCATCACGCCGATCATCGCGAAGACGATCAGCGCGGTGCCGCCGACCACGGGCGCCGGAATCGCGTAGGCAAGGCGTCCGAGCGGCACGAACAGCGCGATGAGCATCAGCATCACGCCCGCCGTCGCGGTGACGTAGCGAGACCGCACACGCGTGGTCTGCACGACGCCGATATTCTCCGCGCTCGTGATGATGAGCGACGTGCCGAGCAACGAGCCGATCAGCGACGCCAGCGCATCGCCGCGAATCGTGCGCGGTACGTCGCGGCGAACGTCGATCTTCCTGCCCGTGATCTCGCCGACGGCAACCGTCTGTCCAGTGGCTTCGGCCATCGAAATGACACTGAAGATCAGCATGGGAAGCGCGGCCAGCACGTCGAAGCGCGGCATGCCGAAGGGCAATAGCATCGGCCACGTGAAGAGTGGGCCGCTCCAGAGGCCGCTTAGGGACATCGAACCCATTGCCCAGGCGGCGAACGTGCCGATGACAAGACCCAGCAGCACCGCGAGCCTGCCCAGCGTGCCCTTGAAGAGACGCGCGACCGCGAGCGTGGCCACGATGGTCAGCAGCGCAAGTCCGAGCGCCTCGGGCCGCGCAAAGCCCGGCGTCCCCGGCTGCCCGACGACGATTCCGGCGTAAATCCGGATGAGACTGACCGAGACGAGCAGCAGCATGGCGCCCACGACCACGCGCGGAAAGAAGCGCAGACAGCGCGCGAATACCGGCAGCACGATCCAGTAGAAGAGACTGGTGAGGATCGCCGCGCCCGCCGCGGTACGCAGATCCGTTTGCATCGCGATGACGGCGAAGAGCATCGCGGGCGCGCCGCCCGGCACCATCACGAATGGCAGCCGCGCGCCCACCGGCCCCGCGCCGAGCGACTGTAAGATCGTGCCGGCGCCGCACACGAAGAACGTCGCGCCGATCAGATGCACGGTCATCTCGGCTGGCAGCGACAACATGCGCGACATCAGAAAGACCGCCGTAACGGGCGATGCGGCCATGGACAGCACATGTTGCAGACCGAATAGCGCGAGTTGCCATGCGGGCAAACGCGCGTCGACATCATGCGTGGCGGATTCAGCTTTCACGAGACCCCCATGGTTTCGAAGCGCGTGGCGCACGGCGCTCAAGCAGGCAACCACGGCAATTGCTCGCGGCGGTAGCGGAAGGTTTGAAAGACGCTGTTCAATTGCCCCGGACCTGTCTTGCGGGCCGCTTCGTCCGGGTATTCGGCGAACCACGGAATCACGTATTCCCATACCACTTCGCCTGCAGGCGTGACTTCGAAAAGACGCCCCGTCGCCGATTCGGTGATATGCGTGTTGCCGTTCGCGAGCCGCTGCGCGTTGCCCATGAACGCGCTGTAGAACATGTTGACCATGTCGTCGGCGTAAGACCATACGATTTCGTGCGTCGACGGATCGATCTCCAGCACACGCGAGAACGCCACGTGCGCGCCCGCGCGAAAGTTGCCGTTGTCGAACGTGAGGATGTTGCCGTTGGCGAGCGCGACCGGCGCATGCTGATGCGAAACCACGTCCGGTGGGATATGCATGGTCACGTGGCCCGTTCGACGGTCGACCGCGATAATGCCCGACGTGGTGCGCAAGCTCATCAGCACCTCGCCTTGCGCATTCACACCGAGCCCGTTCACGAGCGGCCAGTGATAACGGCCGAAGCCCGGCGCGATAGGAAAGTCTTTCGGATCGAGATGCTCCCAGGCTTTCCATTCCCACACGAGTTCGCCCGCGCGATTCACTTCGCGGATCACGTCCGCGAACATGGGCTCGTCCGGACCATGCGCCGTGCCGCCCGGCACGCGATCGGCGAAACCCGCGGGCACCGGCGCGCACGCGGCGTACAGCAGGTTTCCGTTCGGCAGCCACTGCGCGTCGTGATGATGCGCCGGGTCCTGGTAACGCCACACCACCTCGCCCTCCGGCGTGACTTCGTAAAAATCGCCGCCGTGCCACATCGACCAAGGCGCATATCGATCTTCCGAATCCGCATGATTGCCGTTGTAACCGAGATTGCCGTTCGGGAGAATCACCGCATGACGGCCGGGGCGCACCGGCATCTGCCATTCATGCACAACTTCGCCACGCATATCGACGAGAAACACGCGCCCGCCTGCCGTTTGCGGCGCGATCAGTGTATAGCCGCCAGCGGACAGGTTCGGGTCGTGCGCTATGAGCCCGACGCCGCGGCGACGCTGGGTGATTTGATCGACGGTGGTAGTCACGGTTTGCTCCGTTAAGATGATGGAGCAAAATTTAGGCTATTCCACGCGTCAGTAAAACCTGATTGTTTTAAACGGGTCGTCAGAAAAATCCATACGGTAAGCCATGCGTCCGATATCACAGACCTTCCGTTGCTTCGACGAAGTCGTCAGGCGCGGTTCCATCCGCAAGGCGGCCGAATCGCTGCATCTGACCGCGGCTGCGGTGCATCAGCAGATCCTCAATCTGGAAGAACAGGTCGGCTCGCCGCTCTTCGACCGCTTGCCGCGCGGCATGCAGCTCACCACGGCGGGCGAGATCATCATCGCGGCCGTGCGGCGCGGTCAGCGCGATTTCGACAACGCGATGACTCAGGTCGAGGACTTGCGCTCGCTGCGGCGCGGACACGTCAATCTGGCCGTGTCGCCTTCGTCGGCGGAGTATCTGGTGCCCGGCGCGATTCAGGCCGCGATGACGCGCTATCCGGGCGTCACCTACAGCGTGCGTTCGGGTAACGGCGAAAACATCTTGAAGTGGGTGGAGACCGGTGAGGCCGACATTGGCTACGGCCTGCGTCGCAAGCCGCCGCCCGGCGTCGTGGAAGTGCGCGCATACGTGCAGCACCTCGGCGTGGTCACGCCACCGGGACATCCGCTCACGAAACTCCAGCGACGTCCGCGACTACGCGACTGCCTTGGCTATCCGCTCATCCTGATGTCGCCGGATACCGAATTGCGCGCGATGGTCGATCAAATCGATCACCGCGACCGGCGCAATGCGCGACCGCTCGTCGAAACCAGTTCGGTCGCCATGGTGCGCCGGCTGGTGGCGGATGGCATCGGCATCGGCTTTCTGATTGCGGAGAATGTCGCGGAAGACGTCGCCGGGGGCAAGCTCGCATGGACGCCGCTCGCCGATGCGGGCGCGCAATCGTCCAGTTGCCTGTATCAACGCTCCGATCTGACGACCACGGTCGCGATGGGCATGTTCCTGCAATTTCTCGGACAGGCTATCGAGCAAACCGAGGACCGCTTTCACACGTCGACGCGCCCCGTGCGCAAGCGCGGCGCACGGGTCTAGCGAGCACTGTCCTAGCGATGATACTTGTCGTCGAGCTCGTTGATCGCCTTCACATTGCCCGCGCTGCGTCCATTCTCGTCGAAGGAATTGGCGAGAAACGAATCGGCGATGGTCTTCGCGACTTCAGGTCCGATCACGCGCGAGCCCATCGTGATGATCTGCGCGTTGTTGGAAAGCGCCGCGCGTTCCGCCGAATAAGTATCGTGGCACAGCGCGGCGCGAATGCCCGGCACCTTGTTCGCCGAGATGCTTACACCAATGCCCGTCCCGCACACGAGAATCGCGCGATCGTATTCGCCGCTCATCACACCAGAGGCCACGCGGTCCGAGAGATTGGCGTAAAACTCGTTCGGGCTCGCCTCATTGCGCGACACCTCGAATACCTCGAAGCGGTCCTTCAAATAATCCGCCAGCACGCGTGCAAGTCCCACTCCGGCGCTGTCTCCACCAATTGCTAGCTTCATGAGTATCTCCGTCGATTGTTCGATGCAGGTGGCGCATGCCAAGTCAAAGCACCGCGCCGACGCGTTTCAAAATATCCAGATAGCCGCTCACGCTCCACGCCGAACGGCCGATGAAAAGTCCATCGATGTGCGGGCACGCGGCCAGTTCCGCGCAGTTGCCCGGATTGACGGAGCCGCCGTACAAACAGGGAATGCTTCGCCCGAGCGTTTCCTCCGCCACTTTGCTGATCTCGGCTTGACGCGCATCCGCATATTCGGGACTAGCCGGAATGCCGCTCTCGCCGATAGCCCATACAGGCTCGTACGCGAGCAGAATCGGCGCCGTTCGTTGTTCAGGAGAAAGACGCGCCAACGCGCCGCGCACCTCGGTGGCCAACACGTCCGCAGCGCGTCCGCTCTCTTTGTCGGCGAGCGTTTCGCCAATGCAGATCAGCGGCGTCAATCCGTGACGCACGGCGGCCTCGACCTTGCGTCCGACGGTGTCGTCGGTTTCGCCGAAGTGCTCGCGCCGTTCGGAATGGCCGAGTTCGACGAGATCCATGCCGCAATCGACCAGCATCGGCGGGGAAATCTCGCCGGTCCACGCGCCCTCTTCGGCCCAATGCATGTTTTGCGCGCCGACCTTGACATTGGTCTCGGCGAGAATCGACTTCACTTCGCGAATCGCGGTGAACGGCGGAATCACGAAGCACTGGATTCGCGGGTCGTCAGGGCTCGCGAGCAAACCCTCGGCGAAAGCGATCGCTTGCGCCAGGGTCTTGTTCATCTTCCAGCTCGTGCCGACCCAGAACGGGGTATCAGACATGGTTAGGTTGTCGGACAGTGTGTCTTGCAAATGAGGCCGCGTCATGCGCCGGACGTGCCTTATGCCCGCCCGGCGCGCGGATGAAAACGCCTGCTAGGTCACTTCGAAAGCACGAACGGCGCGGTGTATTTCGACACGTTCGCCTTCGTGATCAGCACGCAGTCGAACAACTGCTTTTCGCTGGCGGCGCCCGTCTTGCCGGTCTTCAGGAACTGATCGGCTTCCTGCACGGCCTTGGCGGAAAACTCCGCGACCGGTTGCAGCACGGTGTACTGCAACTCGCCCGCTTTCACTGCCTCGACCGCGGCCGGCGAGCCATCGAAACCACCGACTTTCACGTTCTTCAGCTTGCCCGATTGCTTGAGCGCCGCAATCGCGCCGAGCGCCATTTCATCGTTGCCGCTGATCACGCCGATCACATCCGGGTGCGCCTGCAGCAGGCTCTGCGTCGCATTGAAGCCTTGCGTACGATCCCAGTTGGCCACTTGCGAGCCGACCATCTTCAGATCCGGATACTGCGAGAGCACCGACTTGTAGCCGTTGGACCGCGTCGCGGCGTTGTTGTCCGAAGGCGAGCCGAGCAATTCGACATAGTTGCCCTTCGACCCGACATCCTTCGTCCATTGCTGAGCACCGAGCGCCGCGCCTTGCGCGTTGTTCGACACGAGCTGCGCCTTCGCGAGCCCCGGCTGGTTGATTTCCGCGTTGACGAGGAACACCGGAATGTTCGCGGCAATCGCCTTCTTCACGGCGCCGACGGAGCCGCTCGCATTGGCCGGATCCAGAATGATCGCAACCGACTTGTTGGTGATGGCCGTGTCGATCTGCTGGCTTTCGGTGTTCGTGTCGCCTTTCGACGCCGACACGTTCGCGCTATAGCCCAGCTTCTTGGCTTCCGCCGCCGCGATGTTGCCTTCGGCGAGCCAGTACGGATTGGCGGGATCGTTGACGATAATGCTGATCAGCCCGCCCGCCGCCTGAGCCTGGCTCGCAAACAAGGGCGCAGCCACGGCGAGGGCCGCAAGGATCAAGGTCTTTCTCTTCATAGTCATGGCGTGTCTCTTTCTTGGGTTGGTGTTGGCGCAGGACTTCGATATTCTTCTCGCGTGCCGGAGGTCGGGCTATGCCTTGCCGCCGCCTTGCGGAGAAGCCAGTGGGCCGCCGGTCGGCGTCGGACGCTTGACCTTGCGGCGATATTGAATGGCGTTGAGCAACACCGCGAGCACGATGACCGCGCCGGTGAATACCGTTTGCCAGTAAGACGAGATGCCGATGATCACGAGCCCGTCGGACAGGAAGCCGATCACGAACGCGCCGAGCAACGTGCCGCGAATGTTGCCGGTGCCGCCCATCAGCGATGCCCCGCCGATCACGACCGCCGCGATGGCCGTGAGTTCGTAGGTCGTGCCCGCGGTCGGCCCGGCGGACGTGAGCTGCGACGAAAGAATCAGTCCCGCGATAGCCGCGCACATTCCCGACAGCATGTACACGCTGATCAGCACGCGCTTCACGGGCACGCCCGACAATTCCGCCGCGCGGTCGTTGCCGCCGGACGCATAGAGCCAGCGCCCGAAGGCCGAGCGATTGAGCGCGATACTGCCGAGAATCGCGATGATCGCGAGAATCAGCACGCCCACCGGCACGTTGAACAAGCGGTCGAAGCCCAGGTAGTCGAAGCCGGTATTGCCCAGGTCCGCCTGACCGCCCAGGTTGTTGTACGTGAGGCCATTGGTCATGAGAAGGGCGAAACCGCGCACCACGTACATCACGCCGAGCGTGGCGACGAAAGCCGGCACCTTGAAGCGCGCAATGAGAATGCCGTTCACGAGCCCGATGAACGCGCCGAGCGCGCAGCACAGCACCACCACGACCCAGACCGACGGGTACATGACGACCCCGAACATGTTGAGCGTCACGCCTTGCATGAAAAAACCCGCGACGACGCCCGACAGCCCGAGCGTCGAACCCACCGACAAATCAATGCCGCCGTTGATGATCACGAGCAGCATGCCGATCGCGAGAATCCCGTAGATAGCCACGTGTGAGGCCATCGTAAGGAAGTTTTCTACTGCGAAATAATTCGGCGAGAGAAACGAAAAGATGATGATGATGGCGATCAGCGCGAAGAACGCGCGTCCTTCGAGCAGCACTTTGCCGAGGTCGAACCCTTCGCCGGACGATCCGGAGCGAGTCGATGTTTTGGCGGCGTCGTTCATGTTCAATGTCTCCAGGCATGTTCTGATTCAGGCGACCACGGCTTCGCCGGAGGCGGCCATGATGTCGTCCTTGTTGGCGTCGGGGCCGAATTCCGCGGAAATCTTTCCGCGCCGCATGACGATGATGCGATGCGCAACGCTCAGGCATTCGCCCACTTCCGACGTCGAATACACAACGGCCAAACCCTTCTTCGCGTTCTCGGCGAGCAGACGAAAGACTTCCGACTTCGCACCGATGTCGATGCCGCGACTGGGTTCGTCGAGCAGAATGACGCGCGGTCCGGTTGCCAGCATCTTGCCGATCACCACCTTTTGCTGATTTCCGCCCGACAGCGAACGGATCGAAGCGCCCGGGCCCGAGGTCTTCACGTGCACGTTGCGGATCGACTGGCCGACGAGTTCACGCTCGACCGGCGGCGACATCAAGATGCCCTTCACGAAAGATCGGATGCTCGCGAGCGACAAGTTCGAGCCGACGCTCATCGTCGGCACGAGGCCGTCGCGCTGACGATCTTCCGGCACCAGCACGAGCCCACGGCCAATGCGCTGCGCAATACTCAGCCCCGCCATGCTCTCGCCTTCGAGCCGAATGGTTCCGCCCGTCACCGGCAGCCGCGTGCGTCCCGCGACCGCTTCGAGCAGTTCCGTGCGGCCCGCGCCCATCAGTCCGTAGATGCAGACGATCTCTCCCGCGCGCACCTTGAGCGACAGACGATCGACCACGGACACGCCCGAGCCGGATTCATCGGCGATGCTGACATCGTCGATATCGAGCGCGACTTCGCCGAACTCGTAGCCGGTCGGCGGCGAGCCGAGGTCGAAGTTCTCGCCCACCATGTTGCGCACGATCCATCCGAGGTCGATGTCCTTGCGCTCCGCCGTCGCGGTGATGCGGCCATCGCGCAGCACCACGGCATAGTCCGTGACCTGCAATGCTTCTTCCAGATGATGCGAGATGTAGACGATCGATACGCCCCGGCTCGTCAAGTCGCGAATCACCTTGAACAGCACCTCCACTTCGGATGCGCTCAGCGCCGAAGTCGGTTCGTCCATGATCAGGATGCGCGAATCGACCGACAACGCCCGCGCGATCTCGACGACCTGCTGCTGACCGAGGCGCAGATCGCGCACCAGCGTCATGGGGTCGACGTCTTCTTCGAGTTCCTCCATCAGCGCGCGCGTCTGCCGCGCTTCTTCGGCGAAGTTGACGCCGGTCGGCGTGCGCAGCTCGCGGCCCATGAAGACGTTGTCGCGCACGCTCAGGTTCGGCGCGAGACTCAGTTCCTGATGAATGATCGAGATGCCGTGATTGCGCGCATCCGTCGATGACGTGAACGCCACGCGTTCGCCATCCAGCTCGATTTCTCCGGAGGTCGGCTTTTCCACGCCGGAGAGGATTTTCATGAGCGTCGACTTGCCCGCGCCGTTTTCGCCGAAGAGCGTCGTGACCTTGCCGCGATGAATCTCGAAGTTCACGCCCTTGAGCGCATGCACGCCGCCATACGACTTGACGACATCGCGCGCGGACAGCAGCACGCCATCCTTCGCCGCGCCCTGTTCGTTGGTTGAATTGATGGTGCTCATTTCGCGTCCAGCTTCACAGGCGTGACGAGCCAGCCATTCGGATTGATCAGCTGGAACACGCCGACGACATCGACTGTCTTGCCCGTCAACTTGGCGGTATCGACCTTCGACAGAACCTGTTTCTTCATCTCCGTGTTGATGGCGTAACCGGCGTTCTGGTAGTCGATCTGATTCGTGAACTGCCCGAAGCTGATGTCGCCCGTGGCATCGCGCAAGTCGGTGCCGTTGATCGCCGGTCCAGTCTGCACGCGTATGACGAGCGAATCGGGCAGGCCCGGCACCTTGACTTCGTACACGCCGGAGTCTTCCTTGCCCGCGACACCCGAGAACTTCACCGACATTTCAGGACCGATGCCGCCGCCCGCGATGCCGTATTGCTTGCCCGCCGCGTCCTGATCCTTGGCGATGGCGGCGGCCAGCGCCGCCGCATCGACGGCGCGCTTTTCTATCGCGGCCTGCGTCTTCGGAAACTGCTTCTTGCCGTAGGCTTCCGGCTCGAATTCCTTGGTCTGCGTATCGGCGCCGGAACCGATCTTCACGATTTTGGTACTCATGGCCATCGCGATCAGCAAAATGGCCAGCAGCACGACGCCGATCACAACGCGCATGCCGCGCTTGCCCTGATGCTTGATCGACGGAGTCATTGCGCTCATTGGCTCACCTCGCGGCTGTCCATTCGTTCAGTGCGTGTCATGTCTTCCCCAGTTTTCTGCAATCACGTTGATGACCATCGCGGCGGAGGCCGCGCCCGGATCGATGTGACCGATGCTGCGTTCACCGAGGCGCGCCGATCTTCCCTTGGTCGCCACCATCGCCTTCGTGGATTCCGCGCCCGCGTTCGCCGCTTCGCGAACGCGCGTCAGGATGTCGCTCACGGACAAGCCGTCCGCCATGCCTTCTTCGGCTGCCGAGGCGGCAGGCGCCCACGCATCGACCATGGTTTTTTCGCCGACTTCCGCCTTGCCGCGCGACCGGATGCCTTCGGCCATCGCGACGATCAACCCCGGCGCTTCGTTCAGCGGCAATGCCTGACGCGCACCCGCCGCCTTCGCCGCGCGCATGAACGCCGTTGCGTAAAGCGGCCCCGACGATGCGCCGACCGCGTTGAGAAAACCCTTGGCCGCGGCGTTCCACTGATCCGCGAACGTGCAGTCGGACGGTAATGCTTCGATGGCCCTGGACGCGGCAGAAAAGCCCTGTTCCATCGCGATGCCGTGGTCCGCGTCGCCGATCACGCCGTCGAGCCGGCACAGTTCGTCGCGCGCCGCCGCGATGGTGCTCGCGAGTTCGCGGAACAGTTGCGCGTTGTCGGCGGTGGAAAGCGCGGACATCATGCGGCCCTCTGCTGAAACATCGCGCACTCGCACGGATGATCGATGAGGCGCTGCAATTCATCGTCGAGATGCATGACGGTGATCGACGCGCCCGCCATTTCCAGCGATGTGCACAGCGGCCCCACGAGCGTGCGATGCACGACGAGTCCCGCCTCCTGCAAGCGCTGCGAAACGCGCCGGTTGAGAATGTAAAGCTCCATGAGCGGCGTCGAGCCGAGCGAATTCACGAGCACCGCCACGCGGTCGCCCTTGGCCGCGCCCATCTCGGCGAGGATCGCATCCATGATTTCGTCGGTGATGTCGTCGGCCGTGCGCAAGGCTTCCCGGCGCATGCCCGGTTCGCCGTGAATGCCCATGCCGATTTCCATGTCGCCGGCGGCGATCTTGAAGTTCGGTTGACGCGTCTGCGGCAGCGAGCAAGGCGCGAGCGCCACGCCGAGCGTGTACGTGCGCGCGTTGGCATGGCGCGCGACGCGCTCCACCTCGCCGAGCGGCATCATCAGGTCCGCCGCGGCGCCCGCTGCCTTGAAGATGAACACGTTGCCCGCCACGCCGCGCCGCGTCTCGCGCTTGTCGCGCGGCGCGGAGGCGATGTCGTCGGTGGTCAGCACGGTGCGCGCCTCGACGCCGTCGAGTTCGAGCAGTTCGGTCGCCATGTCGAAGTTCATGACATCGCCCGCGTAATTGCCGTACATGAACAGCACGCCCGCGTTGCCATGCGCGGCGAGCGCGGCATCGACGGCCGGTTGCGGCGGCGGCGAAGCGAAGACGTTGCCGATCACGGCGGCATCGGCGAGACCGCGGCCGACGAAGCCCAGAAACGTCGGCTCGTGTCCCGATCCTCCGCCGATGATCAACGCCACCTTGCCCTCACGCGGCCCGTTGCGCGCGATGATCGCCCGGGGCGCGCTGTCGCTGCGCGTCAGCAGATCGCCGTGCGCGGCCATGACGCCCTCGAGCATCTCGTCGACGGCGGCATCGCCATCGTTGATCAGCTTTTGTGTCATCGTGCCTGGCATGTCTGACTCCTCAGATGTTGAGATCGGCGATGCCGGTGTCGAAATGCGGCGCCCAGAACGCCACCGATTCGGCGATCTGCGCGACGACCTGCCGATCCGTCGGCTCGCGTTCCTTGAACGAGAGTTCCAGGCAGATTTCGTTGTCGCGCCCGCCGCCCGCGTGCAGCGCCTCGATGAGCGGTTCCGGCTGAATGCGGCCGCGCGCGTTGTAATCCGCGGTAAACGGGCGATGTCCGCCCTTGTCCATCAACGACTGCTTGATATGGATGATCGGCGACACGCGCGGCACGGCGCGCGCCCACGCATAGGGATCGAAGTCGTCGGGGTTGGAACTGGTGACGTCGCCGTGGTCGATGTCGGCCATCATCCACATGGGAATGGCCATGTTCGCGGCGCTCAGGCGGTCTTGCAGCGCCATGCACGCGGCGATGGTCTCGCCGAATTCGCGGGCAATGGACATCGGTTCCCAGAACACGTATTTCAAGCCGGCCGCTTTGGCATGCTCGGCGACTTCGGCCCAGCAATCGATCGCGGTTTGAAGCAGCGCGTCACGCCGTTGCGGATCGTCGAAATCCCTGTAAGTGAAGATCGCGAACTGCGTGCCGATGGAGTCGCCGCCCAGATCGGCGGTGATATCCGCAAAGGACTTGAACCAGTCGATGTAGTAGCGGCGCACGTCTGCATCCGGGTGACCGAAGTGATTCAGACGGCCATACGGCCCGGTCATGCCCGAGGTGATCCGCACGCCGGTGCGCGTCATCGCCGCGCGCATCTCGCGCGTGAGCCGCCGCGTGGTTGCCGCCGGCCACGACGGATTGATGAACTCGTGCGTCAACTGCACGTCGCGGATTTTCATGTCGTGCGCGATGGTGTCGATCAGGTCGCCCGGTTCGGCGAAGCGGTTCACCAGCGGATTCGTGTTCAGTGCAAGCGTGAATGCCATGTTCGTCTCGTGTCTTTAAGCGGATTTACGCACGAGGCCGTCGAGCCAGGCTTCGAACGCGGACTTCTGCGCGGCGCTCATGTGCAAGCCGTGCTTGGTGCGCCGCGTGAGCATGTCGTCCGCCGACTCGGCCCATTCGTGCGACATCAGGTAGCGCGCTTCCGCTTCGTGGAAGTTCGGTCCGAACTGCTGGCCGAGACCGGCGAGCGAGGTCGCGCCGTCGATCACCTGCGAGGTCAGCGTGCCGTAGGTTTGCGTGTAATAGCGCAGCAGATTGCGCGGCAGCCACTCGTAGCGGCTTTGCAGACTCGCCATGAAGCGCGGCACGTCGGCGCCTTCCATGTCGCCGCCCGGCAGCGTCGCCGATGAAGTCCAGTTGGGGCCCATCTTCGGGAAGGTCGGCTGCAGCTTTTGCAGCGCATGTTCGGCGAGCTTGCGAAACGTCGTGATCTTGCCGCCGAAGACATTCAGCAAGGGCGCGCCGCCGCTGGCGTCGAGATCGAACACGTAGTCGCGCGTGACCGCCGACGGATTGCCCTTGCCGTCGTCGTAGAGAGGACGCACGCCCGAGAACGTCTGCACGATGTCTTGCTTGCGTAACGGATGCTTGAAGTAGCGGTTCACCGCCGTCAGCAGATAATCGATTTCCTCGTTCGATATCTGCACGGTTTCCGGCGCGCCGTCCCACGGCACATCGGTCGTGCCGATGAGCGCCTTGTCGCCCTCATAGGCGTTGATGAAGATCACGCGCTTGTCGTGGTTCTGCACGAGATACGAGTGCGGACCGTCCCAGAACTTCGGCGTAACGATATGACTGCCCTTCACGAGCCGCACCTTGCGCGTCGACTTCGCGCCCGCGCGCCCGATGACATCCGATACCCACGGTCCCGCCGCATTGACGAGCGCGCGTGCGTTCACGACGCGCGTCGATCCCGTGCGCGTGTCGCGCAGTTCGACGCGCCACGCATTGCCCTCGCGCCGCGCGCCGATGCATGCGGTGCGCGTGAGCACTTCGGCGCCGCGCTTGGCGGCATCGACGGCACTCAGCACGACGAGACGCGCGTCGTCGACCCAGCAATCGGAATACTCGAAGCCACGCCGGTACTCGTCCTTGATCGGCGCGCCTTCCGGATTGCGCCACAAGTCGAGCGAACGCGTGCCCGGCAGCTTCTTGCGGCCGCCCAGATGGTCGTACATGAAGAGGCCCGTGCGCACGAGCCATGCGGGACGATCACCCGGACTATGCGGCAGCACGAAGCGCAGCGGCCAGATGATATGCGGCGCGGCATTGAGCAGCACTTCGCGCTCGATCAGCGCCTCGCGCACGAGCCGGAATTCGTAGTATTCGAGGTAACGCAGCCCGCCATGCACGAGCTTGCCGGAACGCGACGACGTGCCCTGCGCGAGATCGTCCTTCTCGCACAGAATCACCGAGAGTCCGCGGCCCGCCGCATCGCGCGCAATACCCGCGCCGTTGATGCCGCCGCCGATGACACACAGGTCCACCCTATCCTTCTCGCTCATCTCAGCGTTCCATGTTCGACGTTAGTTGAGGCCCGCGGCTAGCGCGTTCGGCCGATGCCGCGATTTCAGCAACCGCGCCGTTTCATCCCAGGTCGGTACGAGCGCCTCGCGCGCCTTCCGATACGCGGGAAAAAGCTGCGCATACAACTGCGTCAGTTCCGCATCGGGCGCTTCCACTTGTCCGAGCAGCGGCGTCACCCATTGCGCGATGCACGTGTTCATGTCGGGATACACGCCGAGCGCGACCGCCGCCATCATCGCCGCGCCCGCCGCGCCCGCTTCCTCGCGCAGCGAGATACGCACCGGCGCGCCGACCACCGCGCCGAGCACGCCGCGCAACGCGCCCGAACGCGTCGCGCCGCCGGTGAGACGCAGTTCATCGGGCATTGGAATGCCCATCGACGTATAGCAATCGCGCGCGGCCATGCCGAGCCCTTCGACCACCGCGCGAAACAGATCCGGGTAGCGGCTCTCGCTCGTGAGTCCGATGAAATCCGCGCGCGCGTTCGGGTCCACGAAAGGACCGCGCTCGCCGGCATCGGAGATATAGGGGTGATACAGAAGCGCACCGGGACGTCCCGACTGCAGCCATCCGTCGATACACTTCATCCGGTCGCCGTGCGAAAGGCTCGTGCCGAACTGCGCGAGCAGATCGCACGCGAGATTCAACACCCAGTCCACGTTCAGCGTCGCCGCCATGTTCGACTGCACTTGCGCCGACATCCCCGGCACCGGCAACGCGATCACGTACCCCGTGCCTTCCGCGTTCAGATGGATGTCGGCGTTGTGCATCGCGCGCATGTGCATGCCCGTGGAGCCGACGATCGAGCAACTCGCGCCCGTCGCGCCTTCCGTGTGAATGCCCGCGCCGAGCGCCGTCAGCACGATATCGACGAAGCCCAGACACACGGGCGTGCCTTCGAGCAGGCCGGTCGCGGCGGCGGCATCTGACGTCATCGGATGCATGATCTCCGTGCCGTCGACGATCTCCGGCAACAGGTCGCGCCACGCGGTAAGGCCGAGCGCTTCGATCACCGTGTCGTCGTATTGGCGCGTGCGAAAGTCGCCGTAGGTGAAGCTCGCCTCGGACGGATCGGTGGCGCGCACACCGGTGAGGTTGAGATACAGCCAGTCCTTGCAATGCAGTGCCACTTCGGTGCGTTCGAGCACTTCGGGCGTCGTCGCGGCCATGTGCGCGATCTGCGCGCCCTGACTGCACGCGGCGAGTCCCGTGCCGGTCGCCTGGAACCGCGCGCGGCTCGCCGATCCTTCCTGCAACAGCCGCACCGTGTTCGCGGCGCGCGCGTCGAGCCATAGCCATGCGTCGCTCGCCGGCTTGTTGCCTGCGCCGACGAGCCATGTGCCGTCGCCTTGACCCGTCACCGCCAGCGCGCGCGTGCGTTGCGCGAGACGTTCGATCTTCGCGCCCAGATCCCGCAAGGTCTTCGCGCAGTCGCCCCAAGTTTGATCGAGCGATTGAGTCGCCGCGCCATCGGGGCTCGTGGTGTAGCGGTTCGGCACCGAGGCGACGGCAATCTGCCGTCCCGTCAGGTCGAAGGCCACGGCCTTGATGACCGAGGTCCCCGCGTCGATGCCGATGAGAAGATCGCGTGCGTTCTCGCTTATCACGCCGCCTCCGTCGCGACAGGTTCCAGCTTCAGCGCCAGCGCCGAGGCTTCGTCGGTGATCAGTCCGCTCAGAAGGCCGCTATTGAGCACCGCGCGAATCGCCGCGATCTTCGACGCGCCGCCCGCAATCGCGATGATGCGCCGGCCCTTGAGGTCGTCGAGTTCGGGCGCGACCGTGCGCGCCGCCAGCGATGTTTCGACGGATTGGCCGGTATCGCTGAAAAAATGTCCGAGCAATTCGCCTTGACCGCCCTTGTCGCGCACCTCCTGAATTTCGTCGGGCTCGATCATTTGCGATGCGACGAGTTGCGCGTCCGCATTCACCGATCCGATACCGACGACCATCAGATCCGCATGCGCCGCCATGTCGAACACTTCGCGCACGCCACGCTGCGCCAGCAACACTTCGCGATCCTCGGCCTTGTTGGCGAAAAACGGCAGCGGCAGCACATACGACACCGCGCCCGTCTGCTCGGCAAGCCGGTGAATCACATCATACGGATTTGCCGTGTATTTGCGCGTGACGCCGCCAAGCAAGGACACGAAGCGCACCGTGCCCGCGTCCAGGCGCGGAATGTTCTCTACGACGGCCGCGAGCGTTCGCCCATGTCCTATGCCGATCACGCCGCCTTGCCGCGTCGCGATCTCGCGCTGCATGAAGTGCGCGCCAGCGACGCCAAGGGCACGCAGCGGCAGATCGCCTTCGTTCAGATCGGGGACCACTTCGCAATAGCTAAGACCGAAGCGCTGCGCGAGCTCCGCTTCGAGCACGACGCATTCGGCGACATCGCCGTCGATGGTGAACTTGACTGCGCCGCTCTGATTCGCTCGCATGATCAGCCGATGCGCCTTGACACTGCTCACGCCGAGACGAGCCGCGACGTCGGCCTGCGTCTGACCGGCGGCGTAGTGCAGCCACGCCGCGCGAATCGCAAGACTGTCCTCGGCGTCACGCCTGTCGGCGGATTTCGTCATGTCGTCTCCGTGCGCACGTTGAAGTGATATTTTTTCTACGTGCTGAAATTTTTTTCACTGTAAGCACAATAGGCAACCCGATCCTCGATTACCATCCGCTATAACCCTAGATAAGCATCGCGCAGTCCGAAGGCGGAATGTCGGCTTGACGCGATGCAACAAAAAATTCGGAGACACGATGGAGACGTATCTGCTTGGCGTCGACAGCGGTTCGACAGCCACGAAGGCGGTTGTTTTCGACACGGCCGGGCGCACCGTCGCGGTGGGCAGCCGGCGCGTCGAACAGCGGCAGCCGCGTGCGCGCCATGTCGAACGGGACATGCGAGAAACCTGGGATGCGGCCTGTGGCGCCATTCGCGATGCGTTGAGCGAGATTGCGCCTGGTTCCATTGCGGCCGTCGGCGTAACCGGACACGGCGATGGGCTCTATCTCGTGGATTGCGCGGGCGCGCCGCTCGGCGCCGGCATTCTCTCGCTCGACAGCCGCGCCTTCGACGTCCGGGAACGCTGGCGCGAGGAAGGCGTGCTGGAACGGGCGCTGTCATTGACCGGACAGCAGCCTTATCCGTACGCCGCCGTCAGCCTGCTGAAATGGATTCAGCTCAACGAGCCAGCGCGCTTCGCGCGGATCGGCCATGTCTTGTTTTGCAAGGACTGGCTGCGGCTCTGTCTCACGGGCGTCCCCGCCACCGATCCAACCGAAGCCAGTTCGTCCTTCACCGATGTGAACACGCAGCAGTACAGCGCCGAGGTCATGGCGCTGTACGGCCTGGGGACTATCGGCCAGGCGCTCGCACCCATCGTCGCGTCCACGGCGCAGGCCGGCCGCGTGACGGCGCTTGCCGCATCGCAAACCGGCTTGAAGGAAGGCACGCCCGTCGCAACCGGGCTGCACGACGTCACGTCGAGCGCCCTCGGCATGGGCAACGCCGAACCGGGCGTGTTGTCGGTGACGGCGGGAACGTTCAGCATCAACGAAATACTGTCGGATCGGCGGCAACTCGATCCGCGCTGGTCGTGCCGTAACGGCACACGGCCCGGCCAGTGGATGAACATGTCGATTTCGCCCGCTTCGTCGAGCAATGTCGATTGGGCTTTGCGCGAACTCTTTCAGCACGAAACGCAGGAAGCGGCACGGCGCGGATGCTCGCTGTTCGATCTCATCAGCGACGAAGTGCAGGCGGTGTCGGCCGAACCGAGTTCGGTCATGTTTCATCCCTTCCTGTTCGGTTCTCCGTTCGAGCAGCCGGCGAGCGCGTCGTTCTTCGGCTTGCGCTCGTGGCACCGGCGCGCGCATCTGGCGCGTGCGGTGCTCGAAGGCATGGTGTTCAATCACCGCTGGCACATCGAAGCGTTGACGAGCGCTTTTCCGGCGCATCGTGCGGGGTTGACGGGCGGTGGATCGTCGAGTCCGTTGCTTGCTCAGTCGTTCGCGGATGTGCTTGGCATCGCTATCGACATACCCGAAAGTCAGGAGGCGAGCGCGCTCGGCGCGGCGCTTTGCGCAGGCGTCAGCGTGGGCGTTTTCGACTCGCTTGCCGATGCCGTGGCGCGTGCCTGCCGCGTTGCGCGCACGCATGCGCCGGACCCGCAACGCCACGCGAAGTTCGACGACGCGTACGCGCTCTGGTCGCAACTCATCGCCGCAGTTCAGCCCTTGTGGCCCGCGCTCGACCGCGCGGCCACCTCGCATTGAAGCCGGAGAATCTCGATGACAGAACGAAACCGCAATTTCTTTCTCGACCGGTTGAAGCAGAGCCCGAAGATCGGCGTGTTGATCGTGGGCGGCGGCATCAACGGCGCGGGTGTGTTTCGCGATTTATCGCTGCAAGGCGTCGACTGCCTGTTGATCGACAAGACCGACTTTGCCGCCGGTGCGAGTAGCGCGCCATCGCGGCTCATACACGGCGGCGTGAAGTATCTGGAGACGGGCGAATTTCGCCTCGTCGCCGAATCGACGTTGGAGCGCAACCTGTTGCTGAAGAACGCGCCGCATTACGTGCTGCCGCTCGAAACCGTGCTGCCGATTCACTCGTACTTCGGCGGCATGGTGGCGTCCGCTCGACGCTTCTTCGGCATGAAGGCCAAGCTTGCGGATCGCGGCGCGATCATCTCGAAGATCGGCCTTGCCATGTACGACTTCTTGGGACGGCACGACCGCACGATGCCGCGTCATCATCTCGCGACGCGAGCGCAATCGCTTGAAGGCCTGCCGCTGCTCGATCCGGCAATCAAGGCGACCGCCACGTATTACGACGCCAAGGTGACGCAAGCCGAACGCCTGAATTTCGAACTCGTCGCGGACGGGCTTGCCGCGTGCAAGCAATCGGCGGCGGCCAATTACACGAGCGTGGAGCGCGTCGAGGGCGGCGTCGTGTGGTTGCGCGACCTCGTAACGGACGAGCTCGTCGCGGTGCGGCCCGAGGTCGTCGTCAACGCGGGCGGGGCGTGGATCGACAGCGTGAATGCTTCGCTCGGCATAAAAAGCAAGTACATCGGCGGGACGAAGGGTTCGCATCTGATCGTCGATCACCCCGAGCTCCATGCGCAACTGCGCGGCCGCATGGTGTACTACGGCTCGAAGGACGGGCGCATCTCGCTCATCTATCCCTTCATGGACAAGTTGCTGATCGGCTCGACCGATATCCGCACAAGCGAGCCCGACGCCGTGCGCTGCGAGGACGATGAAGTCGCCTACATGCTCGGCGCGCTGCGGGAAGTTTTTCCACGCGTGGTGTTGAACGAATCGAACATTGCGTTCCGATACAGCGGCGTGCGTCCGCTGCCCTATTCCAATGCCGCCGATCCCGGCGATGTAAGCCGCGATCATGCGATGCATGTGGATCGTCTTGCCGGCACGCAAGTCCCGGTTTTATCGCTCGTCGGCGGCAAGTGGACGACGTTTCGCGGATTCGCCGAAACGGTCACCGACGACACGCTCGCACGCCTCGGACGCTCACGCGCGGTCCGCACGCGTCACACGGCGATCGGCGGAGGCCGCGATTTTCCGCGCGATGCGTATGCACGGGCCGAATGGATCGGCGATGTCGTTCGACAGTATGGGGTGTCGGCCGAGCGTGCCGACGGCTTGCTCACGCGCTATGGCACGACTGCTTCGGCAGTCGCGGCGTTTTGCGCGGGCGCACCGGATCGGCCCTTTGGCAGCGCATCGGACTTCACGGTGCGCGAGATCGAGTACCTGTGCGCGCACGACATGGTCACGCGTCTTGCGGACCTATTCTTCCGTCGCACGACGATCGCGATCTCCGGACATCTGACGAACGCGCTGTTGCTCGAAGGCGCGGAGATCGCGGCACAGGTGCTGGGTTGGGACGAACTTCGCAAGCAAAAGGAAATCGATGCGACGCGTCAAGCGGCTCGCGAGCGGCATGGCATTGCGCTGCCCAGAGTCGAACTCGCGCGACAGACTATCGATTGATGCGAAGCCTCGGTTATCGCATTGCGGACTAAGGTTAGCTCGATCAATCTGTTCCGCCCGCATGGGTTGCGTTGATACGATTTCTGCTTTCGTTCAGCCCACTCATTCCCATGATTGCACCGGTAAAACTCAGGACGTTCCTGCTCGCGCTGACGTTGAGCCAAGCTGTCTTCATCTCGCCCGGCTTCGCCGCGGACAATGCCGCGCACACACTGCGAGTGGGCTTCGTGCCCGGCCCTTACGCGGACGAGTTTCGTCAGGGCGTCGAACCGCAACTCTCGAAGAAGGGCTACACCGTGCGCTACGTCGAGTTCAGCACCGGCCTGGAAGCGAACCAGGCGGTGTATCGCGGCGAGATAGCGGCCGACGTGATGCAGCACAGCGTGTATCTGAAGTCCTATAACGACCGCAACGGCACCGATCTCGTCGGCGTGGTGCAAGTGCCCACGCCACCGATGGGCCTCTTCTCCACGAAGCACCATGCGCTTGCCGAGGTCCGGAAAGGCGCTACGGTTGCAGTGCCCAACGATCCCGTCAATCTGGAACGCGCGCTCAAGATCCTTCAGCGTATCGGCTGGATTCGCATCCGTCCGAATCCGAATCCTGTCGATGTAACCGAGCGCGACGTGACCGATAATCCTGCCGGCATCAAGCTCGTGCTGCTCGAATCGGCACAGGCGCCGCGCGCGCTGGAAGACGTGGATTTTGCGGCGATTCAGGGCAACTTCGCGGTATCGAGCGGACACGCTCTGACCACGGCGCTGGCGCTCGAGGAGATGACTTCGCCCTACGTGAATCAGGTCGTGGTGAAAGCCGCGAACCAGCATTCGCAGACCACCGACGATATCGTCGAAGCGTATCGTTCGGATGCGTTCAGGCAAGCCATCGTCGGCAATCACGCGTATGACGGCTTTCGGCTGCCCGACTATTTTTCTCGATGACTTCGAGCGGCGCCCCCTTCACTGCTGTGCGCGACTGCTCGAAGCGAGCAATCGTTTGATCGAAGCAAGCCCACGTTCGTGCGCTGGCGGCATGGATGTCCATGCATCGGCTTGCATCGGAAATGTCGTCGAACGAGAAAAACGGATGAACGTGACCTGCGGATGAGTTCACGCGAAACGCAGATTGTTCTCCTCGACCCAACCCGCGAGCCAGAGTTCGAGCTTGGCCGGCGGCAGCGGGCGGCTCAAATGAAATCCCTGCGCAAGATCGCATTGCAACTCCCGCGGGCGCGTCATCATTTGTTCGCTCTCGACATCTTCCGCCACGACCTTCAGTCCCATGTTGTGCCCGAGATCGATGGTCGAGCGCACGATGGTCTCGTCGTCTTTATGATCCGTCATGCCCATGACGAAGGATCGATCGATCTTGATCTCGTTCCCGGGCATGCGCTTCAGGTACGACAAAGAAGAGTATCCGGTGCCGAAGTCGTCGACAGACAGGCGAATGCCGAGCGCATGCAGACGGTCGAGGGTTTCGATAGCATGGTTCGGGTCGTCCATGCGTTGGACTTCGATCCTGTGGTCAATGCCGCGCGCCAAGCAGCAGCCAGCGAGCGGGCACCGACGCGATTGCGGAATAACGGCGCATGAGTATGAAGCGCCGTTTTCCCACATCGATAAATCAGGCAGCCAGATTCACAGGCAAGTCCACGACATGCCAGTACGACGCATATTCCGGCCCTCGCGGCGCACTCGATAACTTTCTGGTGAAGCGCACATAAACCTTGAGCGCAGTGCCCGTGTAAGTGTCCGCGAGAGCGATCCTCAGATAGACCTGCTTGCCATCGAGGACATTCGGCGTCGCAAGCGAGTTATTGACGTTCGGGCCGCCGCCGTTCGTCAAGTTCACCGTGCTCGGTCGGGCAATGGGCGCCGGGCTCGCCTGATTCGTCAAGACGATGCTCGTAACCTGCCCCGCCATCACGGCCCATTCCACGGTCCAGTTTGCGTTGAAGGAGGCGAAGTCGTCCCCGTACGCACCGGTGTAGCCCTGAATGGTCATGCATAGCAATTGGCCGGACTTGAGACCCGCGGTTGCCGTCGTCGCGCTGTCATAGGTGGTCTGCGTTTCGTCGCCGATACGAAAGCGTCCGATCACATAGCCGCCGCTGCTCATTCCGTTCACCGTGGAAACAGCAAGCCGGGTCTTGATGGTGTCCCAGGTCGGATTGTCCTGTGGCTCGGTCCACGTTGCGTACGGTACGTCGGTAGCCCAAGTTGGCACATCCGGTAATACCGAGCGGCCCGCCCACTGATACGCGGAGAACGGGCTGACCTCGGAAAGCACGGGGCCATCGAAGCCCACACCCTTCTTCTGCGTGAGGAGCCAGTCCTGCCACGGATAAACACTCGTAACGGGCGTGGCCGGGAAATACTGCGTGCCCGACAGCGCGTGCGTTCCCGTCACCACGTCCAGCTTGATGTTGCGTTTGCCGAGAGCGGACAAGTCGTTGTAGACCCGGTACGCTTCGTTCACTGGAATGTACTGATCCTGCGCCCCGTGCGCGATATAGAGGTTGACGTCCTTTAGCTTGGTCAGGTCTGCTTCGTTGCCCCAGGTCGTATGGACGACCGTTCCTGAATTGATGAAGAGTGCCGCGAACAGATCGGGTTGCAACGATGCCGCTTCGTAGGACCAACCCGCGCCCTGCGAGATGCCTGTTGCGTATATGCGCGTCGAGTCGACATTGCCTACGCGCGTCGAGATGGCCTTCATCAACTCGCCGATGGCGTTCATATAGACCATCTCGGCGTCGTAGTTGACGCATGCTTCCCAAGGCACGGTCACCGTCACGATGTATGACGGATACTTCGCCTGCAAGGCCGCGTTTGCGAAATCCGCCGCGCCGTTGGAGGCATAAAAGTTGGCCGTCATGTTGGCGTCGTTGCCCAACCCGCCCAGCACGGCCACCAGCGGATATGTCGTCGATGCCACCGTTTTCGGCGTGTAAAGCCGCACGTACATCTGGCCGACGCCGTCGTTTGCTGTCCCGACTGCATCCAGCGTTTTGTCGATGGGAAACGTCCACTTGTACCATTCGAAGTCGGTGTAAGTGTCTGGATTCGCGGCTTTGGCCGTTGGATCGAGCGCCAACGTCCCTGAAGAATTGGATGAATCGTCTCCGCCCCCGCCGCACCCGACGAGCAACGCGAGCGGCGCGGCGCCGAGTAATCTGGCAAAGTCTCGCCGACTCATGCCTTCGCGACGCGCATCGCTCGCTTTTACGCCGTGCTTCTGGCTCGCGTCATCGTCCGGTTTCCTGAACATCGTCTCTCTCCTCGTTTGAATGCATGGATCGAACGCATGAGCTAACGTGCCTTCGGTCGATCGCGTCAGCCGTTTTGTTTTTGTAAATGTACTGACTAGTTCGCATGCGGATCAGTAGGAGAACACCTTACGATCGTTTTTTCTCTTTATGGTCTAGTGGGATGCGACGAAGGTAATTAGTGCTGTGACGCGCCGCACCAACGTAACGGCGGATAGGGACTTCGTAAGCGGTGCTTTACTACGATCGCGCGACGACATGATCATCGCGCGAAGATTTCAGACCGGACCTTTGAGCGTCCGATCGAAGAATTCGATCATCGTGGACCAACCGCGCTCGGCGGCCTCTTGGTCGTAGACCGGAAAATCCGGCTTCATCCAGCCGTGCGCGGCGCCGGTATAGGTCTCAGCGACATACCGAACGCCGGCCTGCTTCAACGCGTCTTCGAAGCGCTGCGCCATGGATGACGGATAACTTCCATCGGCGTCGGCCGCTGCGATATAGAGTTCGGCCTTTAGTCGTGGCGCTGAAAGATGCGGGCTGTCAGGGGCATCCGTTGCGAGATTGCCGCCGTGAAAGCTTGCCACCGCCGCGAAGCGATCGGGATATTGGCCAGCGGCGGTGATAGCCATGCCGCCGCCCATGCAAAAACCGACCGCGCCGATACGTTCGGGTTCAACGTCCGTGCGCGTGTCGATGTAGGCAAGCAATGCTTCTGTATCTTCGGCCGCCTTCGCGTTACCCGTGGTGACCATCAGTGGCCCGAGGATCGCTCGCACATCGCCCTTGAATACTTCCACGGGATCGAAAGGCCCATACGAACCGTAGCGATAGAAAAGGTCTGGCAGCAGAACGACATAGCCCGCGTTCGCCAGCCGTTGCGCCATATCCGATACAGCTGGACGTATGCCGCCCGCATCCATGTAGAAGACGATGGCCGGCGAGGGCGTTGCCGTATCGGCGGTGAAAACGTGAACGGGACACGTCCCGTCGCGAGTGGAAACGCTCACGTTTTCATAAGCCATGATGTCGTGCCTTGAGTCGAGAGCCGTGCTTGGGAATTGTCGAGAGATCATGTGTGAGCAAGACGCTTCAATCCTTGACCAAACCGCCATCGACGACGAGGTTCTGTCCCGTCACCGCTCGCGCCCACGGTGAGAGAAAGAACAGCACTGCGTCGGCGAATTCTTCCGGCGTCGTGACACGGCGCAACGGCGTGAATCCGGCAACCATATCGAACACGGCTTCGGGCGTCGCGCTGCTGGCGTCGGTCGTGCGCAAGAGTCCGCCGGACACCATGTTCACCGTGATGCCGTCCGGTCCGAGATCGTTCGATGCAGTTCTCGTCAACGCGAGCAATGCCGCCTTGGCCGCCGTGTAGTCGTGATAAGGCACGACGGGGTTCTGAAAAAGGTTGGTGCCGACATTCACGATACGGCCAAAGCCAGCGGCACGCATTGCAGGCAACGCGGCTTGAATCGTATTGAGCGCGCCCTTGAGGGCGCCTTCGATCTGCTGCTGAAAGCGCGTCCATTCGATATCGCCGATCTTCGGTCGCGCGTCGCCATCGAAGCTGAATTCGGCAAGCGCGTTGTTCACGACGGCATGTATCGGCCGGCCGCTTTTAGCGAGCGCTTCGTCGAACAGACGCGCGACGGATGCCTGATCCGTGATGTCGGCCTGAACCGCCACGACGCGCGGTCCAAGCCGCTCGACCAGCGCGTTCGCTTGCGCTTCGCTACGACGATAGTTGATGACGACACTGGCGCCTTCACGCGCGAGGGCTTCAGTGATCGCCGCGCCCAGTCCGCGCGCGCCGCCGGTGACGAGTACGTTTTGTTCAGACAGCAGCATCGACATCTCCAAGGTTTGTTCTGGAATAGCCGATGCATTATGCAGCATGGGGTTAAGCGGCGCGTAAGTACACACGCGCTTCAGGCGCGCCGCAGCCTTCGTTTAAGGCGCACGCAGTTCCGTCACGAGCAATCTTTGCGTCTAATTTAGCTAGACCATAGCGTGGCTTCGGACAGCGCCTGCGCGGCTATCAGCCTTCGCCAGAGCGCTCGAAAAAATTGCAAGCCACGCGCTTCTTGCCAGCAACCGTCAATGCAGCCACTAAACCCAATTCGCTCAGGCGAGATCGACTTGTCGCGGTCGCAGAATCTTTTCGAATTCTTTTCTTAAGATGCAATAGCAAGCGCACGCCTGCTTCTCCAAACCAGCGCGATCGAGAATTTCAATGCTGCCTCGGCCGTGCCGAATCAAGCCTGCATCGTGAAGTTTGCCCGTCGCCTCGGTGACGCCTTCTCTTCGCACGCCAAGGCTGTCCGCGACGCCTTGTTGGGTGACGCGCAAAACCATTGACGGCGCCCGGTCCGCTTGCGTCAATAACCATCGGCACAATTGCTGGCGCAGCGAATGATGTCGGTTGCACGCGGCTGTTTGTGCAACCTGGGTCAGCAACGCCTGCGTGTATAGAAGCATTAAACGGCGCAAGAACGCCGAACGGCCAATGAGTTCACGCAACGCATGAGCCTTGATGCGGTACGCAGATCCGGGAAACTGGACCTGAACACGCGTTGGCATGAACTTGCCGCCCGTTAGCACCGGCAAACCTGTCATGCCCTCGCGCCCGACGGCGGCAATCTCGGTCGATGCACCGTCCTCCACCATGTGAAGAAGCGAGATGATCGACGTAGTCGGAAAATAGACATACTGCATTTGTTGGCCGGGATCATACAGGCGTTGTTCGCTACGCAGTTCGATCAACTCCAGATGGCGCGCGATCTCTTTCCACTCCGGCGCGGGAAGCGAACATAGCAAGGCATTACCATGCAGATCCGATGTCAAATTCAGCATGCTCTTCGCTCGTTTAAGCTATTGCATAACCTTAGCATTTTTTCGTTTGCAGGTTGCTTTTAGCCTTAAGCGGTTGTTGGTCTGGCAGCTGTCCTGTCAAGCGAAAGCTATAAGCGCTTAGCGTCTTAGCAGTCGTCTTGTTAAGGCGCCATCAAGGTCTGATCTTAAGCCTTGAACGGCTTTTGTCGAAGTGGTGACAGCCAGCTAAGAAGCTGCTTCTTTAGACGTTAAGGCATTAATGGCTGAATTTGGCTCAAGCGTCTTTGAAGATCGCCACCGCTGATTCTTCTTCTTAGAATCGAACGAATCGCTCTGTTGCCAGCCATCGTCGTGAGTCAAAAATCCGAGCACGACTGTCTGTTGTTTTAGGCAAAGTCAGCCACCCGACCTCCGCCGCGCTCCGACTGCTTGCTTGCCATCGTGCCGCCGATAGTGATTCTTGCCCTTTCGACGAATGCTCTCCAACATGTGCGTGAACATAACCCGATTCTTTCTAAATAATTCTATTTTCCTGTCATATACATTTCATCATCCGGCCTTACATTCCTCTTTCGACGCTGCACGCGGGCCGAGTGCCTAAGCAGCCTGATCCCCCGATCATCGATAAAAACAGGAACTCCCCATGTCCGACCGGACGAATCTTTCCCGCCGCCGCACGCTTAAACTTCTTGCGGGGGCGCCGATGTTACCGCTCGGCGGATTCGCCGCCGCCACGACGCTCGCCGGCTGCGGCGGCAGTGATTCCAATGCGGCCCCGGCTGCCACCGCGGCGTTCGCAAGCGCGGCATTCACGTCGATGGCCGCACCCACGCTTAACGACCCCGCGTCGATGGCGACGACCACGGTAAAGTCGTCGCTCAACGTCACGTTCGCGGATGGCACCACGCAAGCGTACAAGCTCGCCTATCAACCGTTCTTCGTCACCGGCGACATGGTACCGAACGGCAGTGGCGGCAACATCCTTGCAGGCGGTTATTACGATATCAACGGCCAGCCGATCGTCGATACCTCGGTGCCGGGCAAGGAGCGTCAGTTTTATTCCGACTGCCCCGACGGCAGTTCGTTGCTCACGCTTGCCAATGCAACGGTGCCGGGCATCAAGGGCAAGACCGTATTTGCCGTGGTGCAGTTCGAATACACCACGCGGGATCAGAGCCTCGCGTCGCAGTACGGCCAGTTACCCTCGCCTATCGCGGTATTGACGCTCGATCAGAACCCGACGACGGGCCACCTCACGCTGGTGAAATATCACAACGTAGACACCTCGAAAGCGAACGGTCTATGGATCACGTGCGGCGCGAGCCTTTCGCCCTGGAATACGCACTTGTCGAGCGAGGAGTACGAGCCGGACGCGTCGAGCATCGCGAAGAACGCGCAGTTCAAGGCTTTCAGCCTAGCGCTATACGGCAACGCGACGCGCGCCAATCCCTACCACTACGGGCACTTGCCGGAAGTCACGGTGAATCCGGACGGGACGGCATCGATCAAAAAGCATTACTGCCTCGGACGCATTTCACACGAATTGATCCAGGTGATGCCGGACCAACGCACCGTCATGATGGGCGACGACGCGACCAACGGCGGCTTGTTCATGTTCATCGCGGACAAAGCGGCGGACCTCTCGTCAGGCACGCTGTACGTCGCCAAGTGGACGCAGACCTCCTCGGCGGGCGCGGGATCGGCGAACCTCTCGTGGATTCGCATCGGCAATGCCACGAGCGCTGAAATCGAAGCACTCGCCGGATCACTCAAGGCAGCCGACATCATGGACATCGCCACCGCGGACCCGGCGGACGCCAGCTACACGAAGATCAATTTCAACGGCACGTTCAACTGGGTCCGCGTCAAGCCGGGCATGGACAAAGCGGCGGCGTATCTGGAAACGCACCGCTATGCGGCGCTTATTGGCGGCAGCCTGGGATTCACGAAGCTCGAAGGCACGACGGTCAACTCGAAGGACAAGATCGTGTACACGGCGATGTCCCGAGTCGAGAAATCGATGGTCAAGGGCAACGCGGCCTCGCGCGATGTCGCGGTCGACAAGACCATCGTCGCAGGCGCAGTGTACGCGCTCAATCTCAAGGCCGGTCAGAAAGACGTGACGGGCGCGGCGATAGACAGCGAATGGGTGCCGGTCGACATGGCCGCGCCCGCCGCGCTCGTCGGCGAGGACCTGGCTGCGCCCGACGCGCTCGGCAACCTCGCGAACCCCGACAAGATCGCGAATCCGGACAACCTGAAGTTCTCGGAGAAGCTGCGCACGTTGTTCATCGGCGAAGATTCCAGCACACACGTGAACAACTTCCTTTGGGCCTATAACGTCGATACCCAAACGCTTGCACGCGTGCTTTCGTGCCCGTCGGCGGCGGAATCCACCGGATTACACGCGGTCGACGAGATCAACGGCTGGACCTACATCATGAGCAACTTCCAGCATGCGGGCGACTGGGAGAGTCCGCTGCATGACAAGGTCAAGGCGACCGTCGATCCTTTACTGCGCGCGAATTATAAGGATCGATTCGGCGCGACTGTCGGTTATCTCACTGGCGACGCGAGCAGCATCAGGCTGGCGAAAGCTTGAGAAGCGGCATGCCGGCACTTCGCCGCATCTGCGATAGATGAATCGAACTTGAATCTGCAGCCAGGCCCGCAGTGTCGCTCACGACCGTCGGGCCTGACGATAAAAACCGCTACGACGCGTTCGCCTCAAGCAAACTACTTGACGGCACCCGACGACATGTCCGAACTCTGCGGCATGGCTTGCGACGAGGCTTTGTTGCCCGGCTCATAGGTTCGGTTCACATCTCCCGGATCTCTGTTCCACGGACTCGACACTGGCTCGCTGTGGTAGGTCCTTTCGGACGTAGCCGCGCCATGAGCACCACCGCTGCCGCTCCCGCCGTTACCGTTTCCGCCCGCCAGCGCGGGCATGGACACCAGCGCGGAAACGAGTGAAGCCAACACGCACGAAACCTGGACATACGACGCAGTCTTTGCCATTTCGGAACTCCTTAAGGACCACAAGCCTCGACACCCGTGTTCGATTCGTCGGTCTGATTTTGATAGAGCCGCGACGGGTCAAACATGCCGCTGCAAAATCAAATACGTAGAAGCCTGGGTGTTGGATGCAGCATTTCTTTTATTCGTCAGAGTATGCAGTTGCTTTTCCGCCAACGAACAAAGACGATCCACGGGTACAAATCTGGCTAAAGCGCTCACTTGGAGCGCTGATCGAGGAACGAATTCAGCGCTCGGTCCCGACCATCCAGAGAAACTCATGCTCCCTTACAGCAGACAGGGCCAAGGCGACGTCACCTTCGTGCTCATGCATTTTTTAGGCGGCTCACACCGTACTTGGTTTCCTACGTTGCCTTTTCTCGACCATGAACACCTTTGCGTCGCGCTCGATACCCCCGGCTTCGGCGATGCCGCGCATATCGAAGGCTACAGCGTGAGCGAGATGGCCGATCACATCGACGCTACCATCCGTGCATTGCAACTCGAACGTTGCGTGCTCGTCGGTCATTCGATGACGGGCAAAGTCGCGGTTGTGCTCGCGGCCCGCAAGCCGGACTATTTGGCAGGCTTGATCCTCGTCGCGCCCTCGCCTCCCGGACCGCAACCCATGAGCGAGCAGGACCGGGAACAGCAACGAGCGTATGGCAAGACTCGGCCGGAAGCGGAAGCGTTCGTGGATGAATCGAGCGCACACCGCTTGCCGGATGATGTTCGCGAAGTCGCAATCCGCGATGCCCAACGCGTCGATCTCGTTGCCTGGCGCGCATGGGTGGACGGCGGCAGCAAGGAGGATTGGAGCGATCGCATCGGTACGCTCGATTATCCGGCGTTGCTCGTTTGCGGCGCGGACGATAAGCAAGTGCCCGGTCCGGACGAGCAACGCATGACAACATTGAAGCATTTTCCGAATGGCAACGTGAGCGTGATCGATGGCGCAGGCCACCTCATGCCCTTGCAGACGCCGCGGATCTTGGCACAGGAGATGCTGAATTTTGCAGAGACGCTTTAGCCACGACGACTTGCGTGGTTGCGGAATCAATCAACTAAGGGGAATCCATGGACTTGGGAATCAGGGGGCGCGTGGCGCTCATCACCGGCGCGAGCGGCGGCATCGGTCTCGCGGTTGCAAAACAATTGAGTGAGGAAGGCGTGCATCTGGTGCTGTCGGACGTGGATCAACAAAAGCTCGAAAAGGAAAGCGGCGCGCTCGCGCAATCCAGCTTGTTGATTGCGGCCGATATGACCAAGCAACAAGAGGTAGACGATCTCGTCAAGCGAGGCACGGAACGGTTCGGGCAGATCGACATCGTGGTTCATACGGCTGGCGTTACCGGCGCAAAAGGCGATCCGCTCGCACTGGCGGATGCAGACTACGAGGAAGCTTGGGCGACCGACTTTTTTTCGGCTGTACGTGTGGCTCGTGCGGCCATTCCGCCCATGCGTGCGAAAGGCTGGGGGCGCTTCGTTTGCATCACGTCCGAGAACGCGGTGCAGCCTTACTGGGAAGAGGCGGTGTACAACGTTGCCAAGGCCGCGCTTGCTGCATTCATCAAAAATCTGTCCTACAAAGAGGCTGCACACGGCGTGCTGTGCAATACCGTCTCGCCTGCATTCATCGAAACCGGCATGACGAACGGCATGATGGAAAAACGCGCCAAGCAAATGGGCGTGTCCTTCGACGAGGCGGTCAAGAGTTTTCTCGACGAGGAACGGCCGGGAATCGTTCAAAAGAGACGAGGTCAGCCCGAGGAAGTCGCGGCGGCCATCGCTTTGCTGGTTTCGGATCGTGCGTCGTTCATCAACGGCAGCAACGTTCGGGTGGATGGCGGCTCGGTTCAGGCAATCCAGAACTGATTTTGATACGAAGCGCGCACGCTCGCCAGACATGCGCGCTTCAAAGCCAGCCCATTGCCGATGCCTTGAGCGTTGCCGCCGCGCGTGTCGAGCATTCGAGTTTGCGAAAAATATTCTCTACGTGTGTGCGCACCGTGCTTGGACTCAAGACGAGTTCGCGTGCGGCTTCCTTGTTACTCGCGCCGCGTGAGATCGCTTTCAAGACGTCGATCTCTCGCACGGAGAGCAGCGCACGCGACGGAGCATCGCTTACCTGATGTCTTACGGGAGCGTCGGCGTCGGTGAGCAGCGCATCGACCGCATTGGCATCGAAGCGGCCTTTAGCGACTTCGTCGAGCATTCTCTGTGCGGCCTCGTTGGGTGAAAGCGCCGCTCGCCACGGACGCAGTGAACGAAGCGCCACCCATGCAACAGACGCGGCCAGCACGCGCGCTTCCAACCCAAGCGCCTGATCGCGCACGCCGCGAAAATAGCCCGAGCCGTCGAGGCGTTCATAGGCATACGATGCGACCTCCGCCGCTTCACCTATCGCGCCCGCCAGACGTCCCGCACGCGACGTCCAGTACGGCACCAGACGCACCTTTTCCCACGCGCTTTCGCTCAAACGCTCCGGTTGATTCCACACCGCGTTAGGCACCGACGCGCGGCCAATGCCGTGGATCAACCCGGCGTGATAGACCCGGGCGCGCGCTTCATCGCTCGAGGTGAGCCGGGCGCACGCCGCCAGTGCCGTCGATGCAACCGCGCGCGAGAAGCCCGTCATCCACGGAAGTTTGAGGTCGATGACGTCTGCAATCAACTCCGGCGAAGTGGTCTGCCGCATGTGCGCGGTTGAAAGAACCGCATCGACTTCGGCGGGCGTCAGGCAATCCAACTCCTTCAGCCAATGCACCGCATGGCGCTTCGCATATCCTACAAGCACTGCCGGATAGCGCATGTCGGCGCGCTTCGCGATTTTAGCGAGCGCCCCGTCCACGCCATACACGCGGCTGTAGATTTCCAGATCGCCCGCTAGCGAGACGATGGACACAGGCACGGGAACCGCTTCGTGCGTGAGATGCGAAGGCAAGCCGCGACCGTCCCACGTCTCGAAGATGTGCCGCAACGCCGTTTCGGTCGCGCGCGCGAGTCCGAGCATGCGCGCCACTTCTCCCGCGACCTCGCAATGGGTCACGGCAAGCGGCGTGAGCGCCGCGCCAGCGTCGCCGAGCGCTTCGAGCGGTTCCGCCCAATCCGGATGATCCTCGAGCATGGCCTGGCGAAACGCTACATCGTCACCGAAAACCTGCGCGAAGCCCGACGCATTTGCCGTGCAACCGGACCAGCGCAGCAACGCCGCCTCGCGCACTACGTCGGCATTCGCGATCGCGAGACCGGCCGCACTCGCCAGACGCGAGGCGAGCCACGCCGTACGAGGCGAGTGGTCGGTTGGCTGCCCCATGCTCAAGTCACCGATGAAGGCGAGCGCCTTCACACAATCGAACACGAGCAAGGGAGACTGGCCGGCTTCCTGATCAGTCATGGGATGACCACGGGAGTTTTGCACGGAAATGCGCCCACTATACGCGACATCGATTTCCCATAGCCTCGGTCATTTGACCGATGCACAGTGCACGCGCGAGGTGCAAAGATCTCGGTCATCGTGAAGCGCCAACCAGTCATTGCAAGGAGTCACCATGTCCGACTACTCACTGCCAGAAAAAACGCTCGCCAACGCAGAGCGCTGGCTCAAGAACTACTATTTCACCCGCGCGGCGGTTTCGATCGTATGGGTGGCGCTGGCCTTCGTGGTCGGATTGCACTCCGTGGCCGGCGCGGCGGTTTTGCTGGTCATCTACCCGGCATGGGATGCGCTCGCGAACTATATCGACATGTCGCGAAGCGGCGGGAAGACCGGCAATCGCACGCAGGCGATCAACGTTGCGATCAGCGCGGCCACGACCGCCGCCGTGATCATTGCGCTCAAAACGAATACGGCATGGGTCCTCGGCGTCGTCGGCGTCTGGGCCATCTTGTCCGGGCTGCTTCAACTCGCCACCGCGTTACGTCGATGGAAGCGCTTCGGCGCGCAATGGGCCATGGTTCTTAGCGGCGCGCAATCGGCACTTGCAGGGTGCTTCTTTCTGGCGCTTACACCCGCACCTCTTACGCTTGCGATTTCGAAGATAGCCGGTTACGCGGGCGTCGGTGCGGCCTACTTCCTTATCTCGGCCTTGTGGTTATCGGCTGCGCAATTTCGGCGCCATCGCGCGAGCACGGTCTGAGCAATCGAGCGCGCCGAGATGGGTTGCAGCGAAGAACGCCCTTACAACGACCGCGATGTACAGCACCTTTATTTGTACCCCTGCGCCTGTAGGCCGAACAGGTGCGCATAACGTCCATTCAGCGCGAGTAGTTGTCGATGGCTTCCGCTTTCCAGTATCCGCCCCTGGTCCAGCACGATGATTTGGTCGGCTCCTCGCACGCTCGAAAAACGATGTGAAATCAGAATGGACATCCGCTGCCCTGACTGCGCCTGAAACTGCTCGAACACCCCAGCCTCGGCTTCGGGGTCGAGGGCGGCGGTCGGCTCGTCGAGAATCAGGATATCCGCGCTTTCCCGCATATAGGCCCTTGACAGTGCAATCTTCTGCCACTGCCCGCCCGAGAGTTCTCGACCACCCGCAAACCAGCGTCCGAGTTGAGTCTCGTATCCGTTCTCCATCTGCTCGATGAACGCGGCAGCCATGCCCTTCTGCGCCGCTTCGCTCCATCGGGTCCTGTCCGAGAAGGCTTCGATATCGCCGACGCCCAAGTTCTCGCCAGCCTTGAACTGGTAACGAATGAAGTCCTGGAAAATGACACCGATCCGGCGACGCAGTGTGTATTCGTCCCACTCCTGGAGGTCCGAACCATCGAGAAGGATACGACCGGCGGACGGCGTGTAAAGGCGCGTGAGAAGCTTGATGAGCGTGGTCTTGCCCGAGCCGTTCTCGCCTACCAAAGCAAGTGTCTGCCCAGGCTTCAAATCGAAGCTGATGTCGGTCAGTGCCGGGCGCTCGGCACCCGGATAAGCGAACGACACACGCTCGAACTGCAGACCTTGTCCCGGATACGTTCCTTGAGTCAGATGACCGGAGCTCACGTTTTCGGGCTGCGCGAGGAACTCGAACAAGTCGCTCAGGTAGAGACCATCCTCGTAGAGCCCGCCAATCGAGGACAGGCTGCTGCTCACCGCACTCTGACCTTGCCTGAACAGCACGAGGTACATCGTCATCTGACCCAGCGAGATGGCTCCGCTCACCGTCTCAAGGACAATCCATGCATAAGCCGCGTAGAAGGCGATGGTGCCGACCACGCCGAGCAGAAAGCCCCAACCGTCTCGTCGCAACGTGAGTGCGCGGTCTTCGGCATAGAGCTTCTCGAAGGTGTCGCGATAGCGCTGCAGAAGAAGCGGGGCAAAGCCAAACAGCTTGACTTCCTTGATGTTCGCTTCACTCGAGAGCAGAGACTCGATGTAATTCTGCTGTCTGCTTTCGGGCGTCCTTCGCCCAAAGAGCCGGAAGGCGCTACCCGAGAATCGCGCTTCGGAAATAAAGCTCGGTATGGCACCGACGACCAGAATGACAAGCGCCCATGGCGAAAACCTCACGAGCAACACCGCGAAAGTCGTGACGGAGATGAGGTTTTGTACCAGACCGAGCGACTTCATCACGAGCGACAACGGCCGTGAAGACGCGTCTCGCCGTACTCTTACAAGGCGGTCGTAGAACTCTGAATCCTCGAATTGAACGAGACTCAATTTTTGAGCCTTCTCCAATATAAGCAGGTTGACCTTCTGCCCGAGTTGCGCGCGGAGTAGCGCCTGCAGCAAGGACAACGACCGCTGGCTTGCCGCAAGCGCGATGAGCACCAATGCTTCGAGGAGGAGATAGCGAACGACCGGCCAATGTAAGCGATGCGCTGGTTCGTGGGAGGCCGTGACGACCGCGTCGACGATACGCTGCCCAATGACCGCGGCCGCCGCGGGAAGCACGCCGGCAACGATGGTCGCGACGAGAAGCCCACTGAGAAATAGCGGTGACGTGCTCCAGACGAGCATGAACGCTTGCGTAGCTCGCTTGAGAAACTCGCCGACCTGACGCAGCATTTTCATGGTTCTGCTAGGCGACATTAGAATGAGAGATGATCCGGAATATGCAGTGGATGCCTGGTCGCACGTGGCGAGCCCGCCAACGTAGACGGTCCCGTTGTCCGCGAGACGAGCTTACCTCACAACGAATGGCAAGACCGCATGAACAGACGTGCGCAGACCGTATGAGCGGTCGGTAAGAAAACACGCTTCTCCGGGAACTCCCACCAACGGCATCCGCTGCTTCGCTTCCGGACGTGCGGAAATCTGGAGCTGCAATGGCTGGGAGCCTTGGAAATAGAATACAGTCCGGCAGTTCAGCACGTGGGTATGGCCGGCGTCCGGACGGCAAGATTGATTGACCACAAGGAAGACGCATGGACTTCGATGCAGTCGTATTGGGCGGGGGTATTGTCGGAACGTCGATAGCGATTCATTTGCAGCGCCGTGGACTCGCCGTTGCACTGATCGATCGCAAGCCTCCAGGCAATGAAACCTCACTCGGCAATGCAGGGATAATTCAGCGCGAGGGCGTTTATCCCTATGCTTTCCCTCGTGACCTCGCCAAGATTGCCAGGTATGCGAGCAATCGCGCCACGGATGTTCGATTTCATGCGGCAGCAATGCCTAAGCTAGTGCCGTTTCTTTATCGTTATTGGTATCATTCGCGCGCCGACCGTCACGCAAAGATTGCGAAGGCTTACTCGACCCTCATCGAGCACAGCGTCTCGGAGCATCGCGAGTTGATCGAAGCGGCCGGAGCGCAATCTTTAGTGCGAACGCAAGGCTGGATAAACGCTTTCCGAACTTCAAAAGCGTTCGAAGCGGCCATGGCGGAGGCGTCGCATTGGCAGGACGCCTATGGCATCCCGTTCGACGTTCTCGCCGATGGCGCTTTACAGGCAGCGGAATCCTCTCTTGGTCCCGCGCTCAGATATGCAATCCGGTACTCGTCGGCGGAGTCCGTGAGCGATCCATCGGGGCTCGTCGGCGCTTACGCGAAATTATTCGAAAAGCTCGGCGGCACGTTCTTCATTGGCGACGCGTCGACACTCGAGTCCGGGTGGCGAGTCACCACCGAGTCGGGTGTGGTCACCGCGGACCAGGTCGTCGTTGCCTTGGGACCGTGGGCCAATGACGTCACGACGAAGCTGGGTTACGCGTTGCCGCTCGAAGTAAAGCGCGGCTACCACATGCACTATGCGGCGAAGCCTGGAGCAACGTTGAATCAGCCCGTTCTCGATGCGGAAATCGGTTACGTCATCACGCCGATGGTTCGTGGCATCAGATTGACGACCGGCGTCGAGCTAGGCTTTCGTGACTCACCGAAAACGCCTGTGCAACTCGAGGCCGTGGAGCCCTTCGCCCGTCAGACGTTTCCAATCGGCGAACGACTCGACGAGGCGCCCTGGCTCGGACGCCGGCCTTGCACGCCCGACATGATGCCTGTCATCGGTCGCGCACCGAATCATGAGAAGCTTTGGTTCGCCTTCGGGCACGCTCATCACGGGCTGACCCTCGGTCCCGTTACCGGACGGCTCATCGCCGAGTTGATGACGGGCGAAGATCCGTTCGTGGACCCGCATCCGTTCCGGGCGGAGCGGTTTTAGGCCGCTTAGCGTTTGCAAGGCGAGTGCAGCAACGCGAGCAAATCGAGGGAACATTCCCGCATGGCACGGCACGTCGTGTCATACCGCGAGCAACGGTGTTGTTATGATTGCGTCGTCGCGAGGCAACGTTATGCGACGACGCCCCTCGTCCTCGAGTTCCCTGATGCTCACGCACCATCTATCGTTTTTCAAGCGCCCTTGGTGGGGTGTCATGGCGCTGACTTTCGCGGCGTTCATCTTCAACACCACCGAATTCGTGCCCGTCGGTTTGCTTACCGCAATTGGTAACAGCCTCGACATGCGTCCGACCGACGTCGGCGTGGTGATGACCATTTACGCATGGACGGTGTCCGTCGCGTCATTACCGTTGACTTTGTTCGTCCGCGAAGTAGAACGCCGCACCCTGCTGATGCGCGTCTTTATCGTGTTCATACTCAGTCATATCGTGACTGGACTAGCGCCGAACTTCGAGATATTCGTACTGGGTAGAATCGGCATTGCGTTTGCGCATGCCGTCTTTTGGTCGATCTCCATCCCGCTCGTCGTGCGCCTGGTTCCACCGGACGGAGAGCGCCGTGCACTCGCGATGATATCGATCGGAACATCGGTCGCCATGGTGGCCGGTGTCCCCATCGGACGAGAGATAGGCGATACCTTCGGATGGCGCGCGACCTTCCAGATCATCGCAGGCGCGGCGGTGCTCGGCATGGGCGCGTTATGGTTGACGTTGCCAAAACTCGATAGCCAGGGTTCAGGTTCGTTGAACAGTCTGCCAAAGCTCCTCAAGACACCCGTGCTGGTTGCGCTCTTCGCGGTGACGGTTCTTACGGTCTGCGCGCACTTCACTTCCTACACTTATCTCGAACCGTTTGCTCGCGCCGTGACAGGCGCGAGCAATATCGAAGTGACATTTCTGCTGGTGCTGTTCGGTGCTGCGGGCGTTCCGGCCGCGGTCTGCTTCAGTCGCTTTTACGCCAACCGCCCGCGCCGGTTCCTGTTGTGGACCTTGTGTGCCCTTGCCGCTTGCTTGCTGTTGCTTTGGCCTTGCGGACAGTACGTCGGCACGCTGTCGATGCTCTTGCTGTTCTGGGGCGTGGCGATCATCTGCTTCGGGCTTGCCATGCAGGCACACGTGCTGCGACTGGCTCCGGATGCGGCGGACATAGCCATCTCGATGTTTTCCGCTCTGTACAATATAGGCATCGGAGCCGGCGCGCTGGTCGGAAGGTTCGTCGCTCGCGATGTCGGGCTAGCCTGGATCGGAATGTTCGGCGCAGCGGTCGCCGTGCTTGGCGCGGTAGTGTGTTGGCTCGCGTTCTTGGCGGCACGTCGTGGCACGCGGCGCGCTGCGCCCCTTTTGACTCACTAGCGAGCCGCGTGGTCGGGCGTGGTTGGTCGGATGTCATCCGACCCGTGTCGACTTTCGTGAACCGCACGTCTTGCAAGAGCATCGAATACTCGAGGCCGGTGAGTGTTCCTTGCGACAAAGAAATCGAATAGGCGCGCTCCCGCGCGTGCATCTGAGTAACTGGCTTCGATCGTCGTTCTTGCGCGCCTGCGTCGCACGAATCGTCGGGACGAAACAGCATTGGAAGTCGCAAACAAAGAGGCTATTAGCAGCACATGGATATCTTTTATCACGCGCCAAGTTTCGAGCAGAACGTCAAGAACGGGCTGGTTGGTTCGATTGGCTCCAGCAGCGCCAAACTGGTAACGCTCTCCCAGCGGCTGCCCAAGCGGATCTGGGTCTTCAAGACGCCAAGAGGTTTGAAGGGCTCTATTCAGTTGCTCGCGTCACTGCTCGTTTGCGATGAACCCAGCGTCGCGGTGCAGTCCGACCAACCGCACATGGTCTTCTACGACGTGTTTTCGCCTGAATCCGTGATTTTTACGGAGTCAGGGACGCCCGAGCGCATCGAAGAAGTCTCGGGGTACTTCCAATACCGGTGGCATGCCGCCTTCAGCGCCAGTTTTAGAGGCGACGTGGGACTGCAGGCCATGGAAGCCGATGTCGTGCGAGGACTGGAGGCACTGGTTTCCGGTTGGGAAAGAGTACAGATGCTCGAACGTGTGAAGAACGTCGATAGCGTTCGGCCTATCAATCCCTTCGCGCCGCGCTGAACAGTCGGAAGCCAGCCGTTACGCTTGGTGTAACCGAATACGCCGTGCGACAAAGCACACGGCACATCCGTGATGGTGGTCGTGGCGCGGCGGCCGCCGGCGTCCGCCTTCAGCCGCCCCGTCTATTCTTCTCCTAACCCGAACAGTGCATTCTGCGCCGGGGTGATTCCGCAAGAAGCGCAAACGCTGCAGTATGGCTTCAAGCCGCTGCAGACCGGTTCCGAGCCAAACAAGTGCTCGCCGGGACGCGGCACCATAACCACTCCTTGTTCGGGATACACCATGACCGCGATTCCTGTCATTCGATACCAGTCCGAGAATATCGATGGGCTCAACGTGTTCTACAGAGAAGCGGGGCCTTCTGAAGCCCCCGTGGTGCTGCTGTTGCACGGCTTTCCCACGTCCTCGCATATGTTCCGCAATCTCATTCCCATCCTGGCCGAAAAGTATCACGTAGTCGCGCCCGATTACCCGGGCTTCGGTCAGAGCGATGCGCCCGATCACACCGTCTTCAAGTACGGCTTTCAGCATTACGCTGAAATCGTCGATGCGTTGCTCAAGCGTCTTGGCATCGACCGCTTTGCAATGTACGTGATGGACTACGGCGCGCCGGTGGGATACCGCCTCGCGCTCATGGACCCGGCGCGGGTGACGGGGCTCATCGTTCAGAACGGCAACGCGTATGTCGAAGGGCTGCGTGAATTCTGGAACCCGATCAAAGCGTATTGGGCAGACAATTCGGTCAAGAATCGCGAAGCGCTGCACAGTCTCGTGACGCTGGACACGACCATCTTTCAATACACGGACGGCGTTTCGGATGTATCGAGAATCAGCCCGGATAACTGGATTCACGATCAGGCGCTGCTCGACCGGCCCGGCAACCGCGAAATCCAGATGGACCTCTTTCTGGACTATGGGACGAACGTGCCGCTCTATCCTGAGTTTCAGGCGTTCTTCCGTGAGCATCGGCCGCCGACCATCATCATGTGGGGCAAGAACGACAAGATCTTCCCGGAAGAAGGCGCGCATCCTTATCTGCGGGATCTTCCGGATGCGCAAATACACATTCTCGACACGGGACACTTCGCGCTGGAAGACAAGCTCGACGAGATGGCGCCACTCTTGATCGATTTTCTCGATCGCTCGCTCGTGCGATCGAAGAAGTAGTAAGCGGGCAGATACCGCAAAGCGCGACGTGACCGCCGCAACCATCGTCCGTCGCGCGCTTGGTACCGAAAGTGTCCCATTCAAAATGTCGACGCTGCGTATAGGACGTCCGCAATAACTTCGCTCGCGCAGCAACGGTCGGAATCGGTCTCACTCGTGTAGACTGCGCCGTGATCTCGACAGATCGGCTGCCTCGACGCGGCTTATCCTGCTGGGTCCGGCGTGTGTCGATGTCCGCGTTCGACGCGACCATCGACGCTAGATGGTCTCGAACAACCGGTAGCAGGCCGGAACGATTGCTCGATCGAGCCGCCAGCGCAAGAACAAATAAAAAAAGGGCATCTCTGGAACACCCCCTGACTGAAGCGCAAGTCCAATCTTCGAATAATGATTGGATATGCGAAGCCGCATGTGACGACGTAATCGACGTCTCGACGAATTCCCGATCCGGCGAATTCGATACTGCGACAAGCGCCCTCGCCGTCAATGGCTGGTGTGTCGTGCCAGATTTTCTGACACAGCCTCAGACACAGGCATTGGCTACCGAATGCATGGCGATGTATGCAGCCCAGTTGCTGACACCCGCCCGTGTGGGTGCCAAACGCGCGGCCACGCTCTTGCGCGGCGACAGTACGCGCTGGTTCCAGCCCGATGCGTTGAGTCCGCGGCAGCAGACGTTCGCCGATCGCATCGAAGCGCTGCAATTGGCGCTCAACCGTGAACTGTTTCTAGGCCTGGTCGATAGCGAATCACACTACGCGGTGTATCGGCCAGGTACCGGATACACACGTCATCTCGATTGCCTGCGCAATAACGACAGCCGCGTGATTTCCGCCGTGTTCTATCTCAACGAAGCGTGGCAGGACGTCGAAGGCGGCGCACTGCGGCTCTACCTTGCCGATCAGACACATCACGACGTCTTTCCACGCGCCGGGACGCTGCTGTTGTTTCTCTCGGCACAATTCGAACACGAGGTACTGCCCGCGACGCGCGATCGCTTGAGCATCGCGTGCTGGATGAGGCAACGAGTGTGACGCTGGCGGCACGCAAGCCACGTTCATACGTTCGCTGGCGGCCGCATGACTGAACGAACGATAGCGAGCGGCCCGGGCCCTCGCTATCGTTGTCCTGCTTCTACGCTTTTACGCTTCGTGACTGAGCGCGGCAGGCGGAATCGGGCCGCGCACGAGCAACCAATAGCCTATCACCGCAACAGCGGCAACGCCCGCTCCCACGAACAGCGCGGGCTGGAACGAATGCGTCTTTTGCACGATGAAGCCCGTGACCACCGGCGCCAGCGCCCCGCCGAAGTAGCCGCCGAAGTTCTGCATCGCGCCGATCGACGCGGTGCAGTTGGCGGGCGCGGCAACGGACGCCGTCGCCCAGGCTGCACTGCTCGATACATACAGAAGCAACATCGAGATGGAGATGAACACGACGGCCAGCGTCGCGCTGTGCGTGAGGCCCGTTAGAATCGTGAAGACGCAGACACCGAAAAGCGATGCGGCCATCGGGTATTTCCTGCTGTTGACCGCCGATACGCCACGCCGCGCGAGCACGTCGCAGATCTTTCCGCCGGACAAACTACCCACCACGCCGAAGAGATACGGAACGGCCGCCACCCATCCCGACTTCGAGATGGTGAGATGAAATTCCATTTGCAGGTACGTCGGCAGCCATGCGTTGTAAAGCCACAAGACGTAGATCGTGCCGAAGAAACCCAGCAGCATGCCCCACGTCGTTCCGAACTCCAACAGACGGCGCCACTCGCGCCATGTCGGACGGGTCTGCACTTCGCCATCGACGTCGGTCAGATAGGCGCGCTCCCGATGCGTCAGGTCGACCTGACGCGGGTCGCGATGCACGAGGTAGAAGCACAGCGCCACGACGAGGCCCGCGATACCCATGATGCCGAACATCCATCGCCATCCGACAGTCAACATGACGACCGTGAGCAAGGGCGCCGATATGGCGGTGCCGAGCGTCGACGAGCTGTTCCAGATGCCCGTGGCGGCACCGCGCTCTTTCTTGCCGAACCAGTCACGAACGACTTTGGCGCTCGTCGGAAACTGCGGCGCCTCGCCTATGCCGAGCACCATGCGCGCCGTGAAGAACTGAGCGAAACTGGTCACGACGCCGCCGAACGCTTGCGCTATCGACCACATCGCAAGGCTTACAGAAAGCATGACACGCGCACCGAAGCGATCGACCAGCGCACCCGCCGGGAGTTGCGCAAAGGCATAAGCCCATAGAAACGCCGACAGCAACAACCCCATTTCCCCGACCGAAAGGCCGAGATCCTGCCGGATGAGCGGATTCGCAATGGACAGCGTCGCGCGGTCGATGTAATTGATGACTCCGCTCAGGAGCAGCAAAGCAAGTGCGGTACGCTGAATTCGCCGCACTCTCGGTGAAGCCTGGTCATTCGATGCCATGCTCTCAGCATCGCCAAGGTCGGATTCCGGGACATGCGGCGCCGTGGTGGATTGCTCCATGTATCTGTCTCCTGGATGTTTGGTTTTATCAGCGAAGCCGTTTTTTAGATCCGAACGCGAGCAATACTGCATTGGACTGACGCACGATAGCTCCGCCTTAATTAGAAATCCAATCAATTTGCGCGTGATGTGGCCCGGGGAAAACCCGCGTTCTGCCTTGGATCGAGGCGTGCATGTAACGGCAGCCGCCACATGGTTACCGCGCGCGCGCCGTAGTTGTGGCAGCAACGGCGTTGCCACCAGACTGAAATTGGTCTATATTTAGTCTCGTTCAACCTGTAGAACGGAGTATCCGATGCACATTGCCGATCATGTGAAGCCGATCAGCTATTTAAAGAGCGAAGCGGCACAAATCGTCAAGGACCTTGCCGAGTCGGGCGAGCCGCTAATCATCACGCAGAACGGCGAAGCAAAGCTCGTGGTGCAGGATGTGCGAACTTACGAAGCCGCCCAGCAGACACTCGCCATGTTGAAGATTCTGGCAATCGGTCAAAAGCAGATCGAACGCGAGGATTATGTCGAAGGCGATGCATTCTTTTCGGAACTCGAGGGATTGGACCGCGAGGAAAGGCTTCGTTGATGCCGGCGCTGTTGAAGTACCGGGTGTTGCCGACAGCCCGAATCGGCATTGAGGAACTGAGAAGTTATATCGTCCGTACTTTCGGCTGGGAAACGTGGCGTCAGACCTCTGCGCACTTGCAGGAGACGATCACGCAAATCCGCCAGTTCCCCGAGAGCGGCCATATTCCGGTTGAACTCGAAGGTTTCGTCGACGACACTTTCCGGCAAGTCATTTCCGGCAAGAACCGAATTGTCTATCAGGTGCGCGAAGGCGTTCTGTACATCCATCTCGTCTGCGACACGCGACGCGATCTGCAAGCGCTCCTTCAGCGAATCGTGCTGCGGCTGATCTGAACCTAGTGGTACCGCACGTCCAAGGACGTGCGCGCGCCACTTAATTGCCGGCATCGTCCGTGGATGAAGCCTCGTCCTTCGTTTCCTCGTGCTTCATATGCGGCTTCTTTCCGGGCTGCGGCGCGTGTTCCGCGTCCGGCGCGATGTCTTCGCCGTGATGTTTCTTTTCCTGCTGCACTTTTTTGTCGTGCGCGACGTTACGGGGATCGGTCATGGATTATCTCAACGGTTGGTTCGACTTGGCCGCTCAAGTTCGCGACACCGAAAAGGCAGCGCAGATTCCGGGCCAGCTACCGGCGCGAAGCTTGGCGACGCGTTCCGTCGAGCTGCCAGTTCGCATCGAGAAATTTGCCCGCGGTTGGCGAATCGAGCGCACAGTCGCCGAAGCACTTCGAATCCGCGCCGATGTGAGCCACGGCCGTGTCCGGCTCAGCGCGTGGTCAGCGTCTTCGCATTGGCATGCGCCGGCATGTCGTTGCCGCGCACGGCTCTCATCCGCGCATCCTGCCTTAGGCCCCAGATCCATGTCACAGCGAGACAGGGCAGGAGCGAAGCGATCGAATAGCCGACGCCCGCAAGCGGGTTGCCGGTCAGATTGACGAGCGCGAGGCTGATCAAAGGCAGAAACCCGCCGAACACCACGTTGCCGAGTTGTTGTGCAAGGCCGAACCCGGTCGTGCGGCTCTGCGGAGGAAAACACTCGGCGACGAACGCAGGCAGTGGCGCCATGATCATCGCGGTCAGCACGGCGAGGACGGCGATCAGCAGCGAGACGGAGATCCACTGGGACGACGCCGCGCTGGCCCTGATGCCCGCAAACGCCGGATAGACAGCCGCGATCCACATGACGATGCCGATCAGCATCACGCGCGCGCGCCCGATGAGATCCGACAATCGGCCGAACACCGGATAGAGCGGCGCGGCGATCAAGATGCCGGCGCCGAGACACACGTTGGCCTGTGTCGGTTCGACTTTGAGGACGTTCTGCAAGAAATAAAGCATGTAGACGATCGAGGTGTACAGCGACACCGAGGTGCCGCCTTGCGCGCCGAACATCGCCACCAGAATGGCTTTCCAGGACGTTCTGCTCGACAGTGTCTCCTGCAAGGGCCGCTTCGACAGCCGGCCTGCGTCGCGCATCTCCGTGAATACCGGCGTCTCCGTCATGCCGAGCCGTATCCACGTGGCGACGGCCACGATCGGCGCGGAGATCAAAAACGGCGCCCGCCATCCCCACGATTCGAAGCTGGCCGTATCGAGCGAAAGCTTCAGGGCCGAGACAACGACGAGCGCAAGTAGCAAACCGATGCTCGCCGTGCTCTGCAAGACGCTGGTCGCCATGCCCTTCCGGCCTTCCGGGGCATGCTCCATGACGTACACGACAGCCGAACCATACTCGCCGCCGAGCGCAACGCCCTGCACGATGCGCAATGTGAGCAGCGCGATGGGCGCGGCAATGCCAGCAGATGCATAGGTAGGCAAACAACCGATGCCGACGGTGGCAATTCCCATGATCGCGAGCGTGATGACGAAGGTCTTCTTGCGGCCAATGCGGTCGGCCATCGGACTGAAGATCACGGTGCCCAGCGGGCGGGCCACATACGCGATGCCGAACGTGGCAACGCCGGCCAGCGCCGCGACGGACTTGTCCGTGGAAGGAAGGAACAGATGCGTGAGCGTCGCCGTCAGCGCGACGTAGACGAAGAAGTCGTAATACTCGAGCATCGTTCCGAGACTGGATGTCACGATTATGCGCAACATGCCGGGCCGACCATGCACCTTGCCTGATTCTTTGTTCATGTGTGTCTCCTCCAGTTGGTCATGTCAGGCGGCGCCGCCTTCGCCGCGCGGCGCCTTTCGTCGGGCCTGCTGCTCGATGAATGCCGACACCGCCTGCTTGTGCTCGTTTCCGCACAGCAAGATGGCCTGCATGTTCGCCGCCAATTCGAGCGCGGCGGGCAACGTACAGTGCGACGACTCGCGCACCAGCTTCTTCGACATACGCAGCGCGAGCGGCGGACCGCCGGCAATGCGCCGCGCAAGCGCAAGCGCTTCGCTATCCAGCATGTCGTCGGGATAGACGTTCGTGACGATACCGAGCCGCCTGGCCTCGTCGGCATCGATGAATTCGCTGGTCAGCGTTAGTTCGAGCGCCTTCGCAGGTCCCACGATGCGTGACAGAAACCACGCGCCGCCGATACCGGAAACCAGGCCCAGTCGAAGGAAGCTCTCGGCGAAGACCGCGCGCGCGCCGGCGACCCGGATATCGCACATCAGCGCCAGGTCGCAGCCTGCGCCGACCGCCGCGCCGTTCACCGCGCAGATCGACGGCACCTCCATTTCGCCGAGCGCGCGCGTGATCCGGTGCAGACTCGTACGCAGGCGTTCACGCACTTGCTCGACGCCGCCGTCCATTAGATCCTTGCCGCTGTGCATGTCCTTGACGTTTCCGCCCGTGCAGAAATGCTTCGACGACGATCGCAGCAGCAGGCAGTGCACATCGGCCCTGCGATCGACGGTTTCGAGCACGTCCGATAACGCTTCGGTCATTGCCACCGTGAGGGCGTTGCCATTCGCGGCGCCATCGAGCGTGACGTTCATCACGCCTTCGTCGACTGTGTAGCGCACGAGCGGCGCATCGCCGCGTTCCATGTCCTGCATGGTCTGTCTCCTGAGGTAAATGCGTTCTTGTCCGACGCCGCGCGCCTACGTCGTACCGGCATGCGCCGCGCTCGCGCGTATCACGCCGGCGTTCAGCAACGCGGCGATTTCCTCTTCCTCGATGCCGTAAAACCCCAGCATGTCGAGCGTATGCTGACCCGTCGTCGGAGCGGGCGTCTCGTCGGGCGGGGCTGAATCGGATGGCCCGAGCGCGAAGCCGTGGCTCTGCATACGGCCCGCGACCGGATGCTCGACCGTGCGGGCAATGCAGCTCTCGCGATACTCCGTCGTCTCGATGACCTCGCGATACGTGGTGACGGGCGCGCAGAGAATATCTCTAGCCGAGAGCAGGTCGATCCACTCGCCCGTGCTCCGCCGGGCGAAATGCGCGTCCAGAATCGTGTGAAGTTCGGCACGGTGACGCACGCGGGCGTCGTTGGTGGCGAAACGCGTATCCGCTTCGAGGCCGGGCGCATCGAGCAACTCGCACAACGCACTCCAGCGGCCGGGATGGTAGGCCACGACCATCATCCATCCGTCGCGGGTGCGGAAGGCTTCGTTTGGGCACGCATACGGCGCCGCGCTGCCGACTTTCTCCGGGTCCGCTCCCGATGCAAAGAACGCCGCGAAGCTGATCTGCTGCAGCATCAGCGTTGCGTTGTAGAGGCTCACGTCCAGGTGTTGCCCCGTTCCGTTCAAGCGCGCCGTATGCAACGCGCCCAGCACGGCGATCGTGGCGAGATAGCCGCCCATCATGTCGGCTACCGGCACCGGCACTTTCAGCGGATCGCCGTGCGCCGTCCCGAGCGTGCTCATGAGTCCGCTCACGGCCTGTATCACGCCATCGACGCCGGGCCGCTTCGTGTTCTCGCCGCGTTGACCGAATGCCGAGATCGAGCAATAGACGAGTTTCGGATTGGCGGCGCGCAGCGCCTCGTAGTCGAGGCCCAGCGACGCCATGACGCCCGGCCGAAAATTCTCGACGAGCACGTCCGCGCGGCGCGCCATGGTCGCGACGGTCCGCCGCCCGGCGTCGGTCTTGAGATCGATGGCAAGGCTGAACTTGCCGCGATTGACGCTCATGAACGTCGGGCTCACGCCGTTCTGCCACGGCGGCCCTATCTGCCTGCCGATTTCACCGCCAGGCGGCTCGATCTTGACGACGTGCGCGCCGAGGTCGGCGAGCGTCATCGAACAGACCGGTCCCGCCAGGACATGCGAAAAGTCGAGGACGCGCACGCCTTTCAAGCTATCTCGAATCATTGTCGTGGTCCTGTCTCCGGGTCCGACGTTGCGTCGAACCATGGCGCAGATTAGAGCCGCGCCATCACCGGAACAATCGACTTTTTCGAAACGAGGCTTTGAGTTTTTGTTAAGAGGTGCCGCTAGTCTGGACGAGCGAGATCAACCAGTCGCGGAAGGTCGTCAAGGCTGCGGAAGGACGGCGCGTGGCGGCCCACGCGAAGTAATAGGTATACGCGCCACGGTCGAGCTCGAAGCGAAATGGCGCGACCAACTGGCCGCTGTCGAGTTCGGCCCGGACCAGCGCTTTTTGCGCGATTGCCACGCCATGACCTTCGATTGCGGCCTGATACGCCAGCAGTGAGGTTTCATAGCGCATTTCGCGACGGCGCCCATCGATCGGGAAGCCCGCCGCCTTCATCCACAGCGCCCAGTCGTCGGCGCGCGCGAGCGAATGCAGGAGCGTCTCGCCCTGCAACCTGCCGCGCGCGCGGGTCTTGCGCGATGGCGCGGCGACGGGCACGAGTTCATTGGGAATGAGCCTTTGTGCGGAAAGACCGGGCCACTTGCCGTCGCCGAGTTGGATGCCGCCGTCTATATCCTCACGCTCGAAATTGAGCGGTGCCGACGACGTGGTGAGTTGGACATCGACGTCCTCATGCTGGCGATGAAAACTGGCAAGCCGCGGTATGAGCCAGCGCACCGCGAACGTCGCGGGGCATCGAATCTTGAGCACCTGCGAGCGCCGCCCTGCCCCGCGGATACTGTCGGTTGCCTGGCGCAGTCCTTCGAAAAGCGGCATGAGTTCGGCGAGATAGCGCGCGCCCGCCGAAGTCAGTTCGAGCCTGCCCCTGACGCGCTCGAACATTTCCACGCCAAGAAACCCTTCCAGCGCTTTTACTTGCCGGCTGACGGCCGCCGGTGTCACGGCGAGTTCGTTCGCCGCTTTCGATACGCTCAGAAGACGTCCGGTAGCTTCGAAAGCGCGTATCGAATTTAGAGAAGGCAGCAGCGCGGGACGGTCCATGAACTTCTGCGTGATTTACGGAGGTTCTAATACTGACGTAAAAGCGCGGCTAATGCACTCCGTCTGCGGCGGTCTTCAAGTGGCTAATGCAACCTCGTTTTAACTTCTTGATGATGTAATCGGGATATTCGTCGCGCCGGATCAACACGATATCAATAACTCGTCGTCTTCTTTGGATTGCACGCCTCAAGCAGCGGCGATCTATAGCTAGCTTTTATTTGGTGATAACCGTCTCACGGCATACGCGTTCCATGCCGACTCCTCGAAAGCGAGTCGCCACGCTTCTTATGTTCGGGAGATTGGCAGCCGGTTGGGTACGTCGTTTGCGCCAAGGCTCCTGCAAGACGACACTAAACACTTTCCTGGAGTTAAAGATGGCAACGACGGACTCGAATCGCGCTGGCGAAAAGAACCTGACCACCCCGACCGACCTCGGCAACGACGCCCGCACGGAGGTATCCGCAGGATTGACCCAACTTCTCGCGGACGTCTTCTCCTTGTTCGTCAAAACGAAGAACTTCCATTGGCATGTAAGCGGCCCGCACTTTCGCGATTACCACCTTTTGCTCGACGATCAAGCCGCCTTGGTCTTCGCAATGATCGATCCGGTCGGAGAACGCGCTCGTAAGCTGGGCGGAACGACCTTGCGCTCGATTGGGCAAATCGCCTCGCTCAAACGACTAGGTGACAACGATGAGGCGTTCGTCGCGCCCGAAGCGATGCTGGATGAATTGCGCCAAGATAACGAACTGCTGATCAAATTCATGCGTGAACTCCACGAACTTTGCGACGACAAGGATGACGTGGCAACGGCGAGCCTGCTCGAGAACTGGATCGATCAGACCGAAGAACGGGTGTGGTTTCTCTTCGAAACGACTCGTCATACGCGCTGAGTTCTCCGGTAAAAGCACGGTCGCACGGTGCGACAGGGCATGGACGCGACCGTTAGCCTGTTTCCGCCTGGCTTCGTTCACTTATCTGGATGGGTTGCAAGCTCGCTCATGTGAGCCAGCATATCGGCGGGGTCGACAAATACGTGCAAGGCCCCTGCCCGCTGCAGCTCGGCCTCGCCCACACCGCCCGACTGCAGCCCTATTCCGTAGGCATGGCAACGGCGCGCGCCAAGCAAGTCCCAAGTGCTGTCTCCGACGACATAGCTGTATTCGATTGCAACACCTAGCTGCTTGGCTGCGGCCATGAACACATCCGGCTCCGGCTTGCCATGCTCGACTTCGCTGCTGGTTGCAACTACGGCCGTTTTGGCATCGATGCCCAGCTTTTCGAGGTTTGCCGCAGTTGCTTCCGGGCTTCCGCTGGTTGCGATGGCCCACGGTATATCGGCCTTGGTCAAGGCAGCAAGCAACGCCTGCGCGCCCGGCAGAGGCAATATCTGCGGCGACAGTTCCTTCAACAGTTCGCCCTGCCGACGCTTTACGCGATCAATGCAGTCCGCCGACGTTTCGCCAGCGATCTCCCGAAAAATCTGCGCTGCGAACAGTTCGCTACTCATCCCGATTTTTCGATGGATTCTCGATCCAGGCAGCGCAAGGCCCTCGCTCGCAAGCGCTTCGGTCCAGGCGGAGACGTGTTGGTAGACGCTGTCGACGAGCGTTCCATCGAGATCGAAGATAAAGGCCGTTTTCATCGTTTATTCCTGAAGCATGCCGGTTGACTGAAAAGCTACTTGGATATGCGAACGCGTGACGGGCTGCGCCTCTCCTTCCTTCCTGTCGAGATCCGACATGACCCGCGCACGCGGGCGGGCGCTTGCAGTTTGCCGATGTTGACTAGCGTCGGAGTGTGAGTTGAGCCGTTTTCCCGGATGCTAGATGTTCGGCATCCTTAGGTCCAACCCCAAAGGCTCACGCTTGCCAGGGGTCTTCCCTAACGCTGCGCACGATGGATGCCTGAGCATGCGTCACAACTGCTATCCACTCCGATTTGCTTGGTGCGCCGCTAAAAAAGCGGCATTCATTCGCCTTGAGGTTGCGCATGACGGTCGCTTTCACTGACAATCACCAAGCCACTCGTTCGGGACGCGGCCGGGCCGTCGATCGAAAAGTTATTCAGGAGATCGAGGTTTGACCCCAGAATACACACTGCCGCGATAGCGTCCGGCATACCGCCTTCAATAAGACTGTTCGAGCAGACTGATCTCGTCGAGGAATGACATGGCCCCGAATTCGCAGCGAACACCGGCGTCGGTATCGTCGAAGCTGGTTGCACAACGTCTGCGCAAGCAACAGGAGCTGGCAGTTGCGTTTGGCGCCACGGCTTTCGGGTTGCTTCACTTCCCTAAGGTGCTCGACGAGGCATGCCGGGTCCTGTCCGAGGGAATGAATGCGCAGCATACAAAAGTGCTGCGCTACGTCGCCTCAAATCACACGCTCATCATGACGGCGGGTATTGGATGGGACGACGAGGATTGGCTCATTCCAGTGGAAGCAGAAGCGAGTAATCCTGCTGGCGCGGCGTTCCTCACGCGCCGCATCGTCGTAAGCGGCGACATCGACGTGGACAAGCGATTTAACGTTCCTCCAATCATGGCCCGGCATGGACTCAAAAGCGCGATCAATGTCCCGATTCAAGGTATGGGAGAGCCGTTCGGCATTCTCGAGGTGGATAGCACGCATAGCCATGCCTTTGCCGACGTCGACGCGGTGTTCATTTCGGCTATCGCCAACATCATTTCCTTCTGCCGGGAACAGAGCCTGGCCGAGGACGGACTCGGCGCGGCACAACGCTTTTCGCCTCAACTCGTGGGTGCGAGTTCCGACTGCGTGTTGCTCGTGACGACGGACGGAAAAATCGAATTTGCCAACGAAGCCTGCCAATCCGCATTTGCATTCGAGGAAGGCTACAACCTCGTCGGGGCTGCTCACACCGCGTTATGGCACGACGATGACCAAGCACGCATTGCACAGGCCGTTCGCGCAGCCATTGCAGGGAAGTCCACGCGCGTCGATGGGCGCAGCGCGTCTGCCATCATCGGTGACGAGCAGTCGTGGGATGTATCCATTTCCCCCGTGCTCAATGAGCACGGCGCCATTACCGGCGCGTTGATGGTGCTGCGGAACATCACGGAATGGCGCTCGCATGAAGACGCGCTCGTCAAGATGGTCTCATCGCAGGAAGCCAGGCTGGAAGACTCGGCTCTGGCAATCAAGGAAGTGCATCATCGCGTCCGCAATAGTCTCCAGTTGGTGCAGACTCTTCTCTCGCTGCAGGCAAGTTTGGCAGCAGACGCAACCGTCAAGCATCAGCTCCAGGCAGCGGCCACGCGAGTGGATTGCATTGGATCGGTACATGAGCGTTTGTATTCGACGGATAACGCCTTGAAAACCGATGCGCAGGATTACCTAAGCGGCGTGGTCGATCACATAGCCGAATTAGACCCAGGCAGATCGATCTCGGTCGATGCGAGAGGCGTCTCGTTGAGCGAGACGCAGATGACCACATTGGGACTCGTCGTGGCTGAAATGACGATGAACGCGTTGAAGTACGGTCGTGGGCATATCCATGTGGGTCTGACGGACGAGACGGGTTATCTGACGTTAGTGGTCGAGGATGAAGGCAACGGATTTCCAGAGAATTTTCCTACGCCTAGCGGGACCGGTCTCGGAATCCGCTTGATTCAGAGGTTCAGTGGCGCGTCTGGAGGCAGCGTCCGGGTCGACAGATCGGTTTCGTTTAGTCGACTGGTTGTAACGTTCACCAAGAGGTGATGGGCGACAGGCCAGCGATGGATCGAGAGCGCAACGCTGCTCTTAGCGATGGTGTGAAATTCCTCATCGGCCGTCGATTGTCACAGCGAACGCGGGATGCTACATCAGCGCGCCGCCTACGACGCTCGCAGCAGCGCCGTGGTCCCTGACCTGCTAGCTTGCATGCCATGACAACGCAATTGTCCGAGCTTTCCTGACGTGCATTGTTTGGTCGCGCACAGAGTCCTGAACCCGCACGCGTAATATTCCGTAAGCATCTATTTAGCGCGGAGCCGATTGGACGAATGCCGTATTGCGGATTCGGTCCACTACGCGCGTCGAGATTCAATAAAACAAAGCGAGCATGCCCGCGGTCCACCGACTGTGAGTGTACGTGCGCGTATAAAGATTTCACCGGGGGTGTCGCTGTTTCATGACACGTCACTAAACTAAAAGAACTCATTCTGACCAAATGCAATCGTCAATTCTTGCCAAGCCTCCCAATGCGGACGAGACAAGACTTTCTGCGCCAGATAAGTCCATTAACGAATCGACACCCCGTGGATTGGCAGGTAAAGATCGACAAAGCTCCAAGCCGTCCGCTTTGCCAGAAAGAAAAGCGAAATCGGAAAGCGCCGCCCTCGCTCCTCGATCAGTCTTTCATGAACCGTGGTGGCTCGATATTGCAACCGATGGCAATTGGCGGTCAGCCAAAGTCCGGCGCGGCGACGAAATTGTCGGCGAGATGCCGTACTCGCTAAGCCGCAAAGGACTCTGGCGCACCTCGCAAATGCCACCGCTCACACGGACGCTCGGACCGGCTTTCAAGATCAATGAAACCGATAAGACGCGCGCGATGCTGGATCGCATCAGCATCACGGAAGAACTGATCGGGCAGATTCCCGACGTCCACAGCTTCTATCAGATCTTCGACCCGCGCGTGGAAGATGCCCTTGCGTTCGGCCTGAATGGCTTTACCGTGTCGACGCGATACACGTTGCAGTTCTCCGCCGATCGCTCCATCGAGGAACTCTGGAAAGGTCTGCATTACAAGACTCGCAATATGATTCGTACCGGTCAGAAGTTCGTGACCGTGAAGCCACTCGAACCTGCGCAATTCAACCGGTTCTACGAAAGCAACCTCGAAGCACGCAGTCGTTCGAATGTCTATGGATCGAGCGTGATGCAACGGCTCGTCGATGCATTCGTCGAGCGCGGCGCGGGATATCTGCTTGGCGCCTTCGACGCGACCGGCGCGCTCGTCGCCGCGATAGGCGTCACCTTCGACAATCATGCCGCGTATTACATGCTGTCTTCGCGCACGCGGGATGCTCATGGCGGTGCGATCAGCGTGCTCGTCTGGCAGGCTATCGAAGACGCCATGAAACGACAGTTGACCTTCGACTTCGACGGCATTCCCAACGCAAGCACGTTCCGCTTTCTTAGCGGGTTCAAACCCGTGCTCAAGCCACGCATCGTGATCGAGCGGCATAGTCCCGTCTGGTCGATGGCCAAGGCAGGCCGCCGTCTGATTCGCCCGAGAAAATCGGACTGGTTCGTCTCGACGGTTTGATTGAACGCTAGGGGTGCGCTCGAGCATTTCATAGAGAACGGGGTCTGTGTTTTCCGCAAGGAAGCACATGGCAGCGGTAAATCCAAAATAACAAATCGGCCAACGTTATGCAGCGACTGAACGGCAATGCAACACGCCAGCAGACTGGCATCAGCATCATCAGCGATCCGGAAAACTTTCTTGCACTCCGCGACGAATGGAACTCGCTATGGTCCCGTATAGGCGGACATCATTACCAGTCATTCGACGTTTGCTGGCTCTGCTGGACGCGAGTAGCCAAGCCGCGTGGCGGTAGCTTGCATTGCATCGTATATCGGGAGCGCGGAGAACTCGTGCTCGTCTGGCCTCTGGTGCGCCGCCGACGCTCGCTCTGGACGATCCTCGAGCCGCTGGCATCGGGAACGGCCGACCATACGAGCATCCTCGCATCGACCGGATCGGAAGCGGCTATCGAAGCTGCGTGGCAGGCCGCCAGCAAGGGAAGCCGCATCGATCTGTTTTCTATTCCCTACGTGAGCAAAGGCACGCGGCTCGACCGTCTTGCGTCGGGGCACGGCGGTCTCGTCGTAGCCAGACAGGACACCTCGGCCCTGGCGCTCCTGCGCCGGGAACCCGACTGGACGGCGTACTGCAAGACGCTCTCAACGTTGTCGAAGAAGAAGCCCGGCGCGCTGGAGCGCCGCTTCATGAAAGAGGGTGCGCTTGAAATCAAGGTGCTCGACGCTCGGGATGTGAGCGAGCATCGCAAATGGGTGGATTGGATGCTCGCGCAAAAGCGGCAATGGGCCGAACGAAACGGCAAGGATGGCCCGTGGCTGCAATCGGAGGGATACCGCGACTATCTGGTCGATCTGCTCGATGGAAGCCGTGGGAAGTCGTTGGCATTGATGTTCGTGATGACCCTCGACAATGCACCGGTGTGCGCCAACATGGTCGGACTGGCGCTGACTTGCGCAAGTGGTCTGATCGCGGGTTTCGATCCGAGCTTCGCCAAGTTCTCGCCCGGCGCCATCATGATGGAGCGCTGCGTCAAGTGGGCATGGGAGAACCAGATGGATCTCGATTTCGGCGTCGGATCGGAACCCTTCAAGGCTTACTGGAGTCGCGGCAACGTTCTTCAGAACACGAGTTTCGAACTCGCGCTCTCCCCGTGGGGACGAGTCGCTTTCCTTGCGAAAGATTGCTTGAAGAAGCTGGCCGAGTGGAAGGCGTCGCGAGCGAATGGCAGCGAGGTGCAAGGATCGGTTCAGCCAGCCGATGCCGACATGGCAAAGTTTCCGTCCTCGCTGCCGGGGAAAAGCGTTGCAGGTCTCACGCGCTCGCGAATGAGTGCGCAGTGAGCTAGCGCGATGGCGCTACTCGCTCACCGGCTGCGAGCGCGCAGCGCTCGTCAGTGCTCGCAAAATTCTCTCAGCGCCGCGACGAGCAATTCGGGTTGTTCCTCGGCGAGAAAATGTCCGCACTTGGGCAGCGAACCGCCGCGCACGTTGTCGGCGACGGCGCTCATTCGGCTGACCATGTGCGGGCCCCAACGCTTCTCGCCGCCCAACGCGAGAACCGGGACGCTTGCCGGCAACCGCGCCGCCGCGCGGTTATCCATGACATCCTGAGGGAATTGCCGATACATCTCCATCGCCGCCCGGAACGCGCCGGGATGCGTATAGGCACGCACATATTCGTCCATGTCGCGCGCCGATATGGCAGCGGGGTTATCGGTTCGATCGTTGATGAATGCGCTGATATAAATGCGCTCACGGCCACCGCAAATCAGGGCTTCCGGCAGGAATGGCTTCTGATGAAACGAGAAGTGAAAGAGCAAAGGGCTCGATGCGATCTCATCCCAATCGCCGATGCCCGGAATGGACGCGTCGAGCACGGTGAGCGAACGCACGGGAAACTGCCATGCGAAGGCGTAAGCGACCATCGCGCCGATATCGTGACCGACGACATGGGGCGGCTCGTCGCCGAATTTCCTCACCAGACCGAAGAGGTCTGCCGCGAGTTGCTTTTTCGTGTAGCCCGCTTCCGTCTTGTCCGAGAAGCCCACGCCTCGAAGATCAGGGACGATCAAAGTAAAGTCTTCGCCGAGCGGCAGGAGCACGCGGCTCCATTCCCACCAGTTCTGCGGGAAGCCATGGATCAGAAGCATGATTGGCGCTGTACCAATGGGCCTTCCGCCGGTCACGTAGTGCAGTTTCACGTCTCCGACAATGTCTGCGTCATGCCGGAACCCGTCGGGGAGAACGTCTGGGGAGAATTGTCCTTCTGAAAACATCTGCATACTCCGGATCGAGTTATTGCATCAATTGAGAAGCGAACGCTTAAGCCTTAGCCAATTGCCGCGCCGATGATTTCCGCAAGCTGCGCGGGTTGCGAGAAGAATGGTGAGTGGCTGGTCTCGATGGTCACGACCTCGGCGCCCGGCACGTCGGCTTGCATACGCCGTTGTTGCGCGATTGGAAGAGCGAGGTCCTTCGTACATTCGATGAAGACTCGCGGAATCGATCCATAACGCTCCTTCGTCGTGTCGATTCGCGCAGCGTAAGGCGCCGTGGCATTGATGCGGGCAACGTTGGCCGCGGCCACGGCCACGTCTCGATCGCTGCAATCACCATAGAACGACGACCGCACTTTGCGGACGTCATCGACGTTCAACGCGACGCCCTTGCCATCCGGCGTTGCATTCACAATCTCGAAGAGCGCTTTTACCGAAGGATCGTTCGTATAGCCTTCAGATAGAAGGTAATCATTCGCCGATTTACCCGGCGGCGTCATGAACGCGGCAAGGTAGATGAGCTTGCTGATCTTCTCCGGATATTTCTCGGCAAGATAAGTGAGCGACACGCCGCCCATGCTATGTCCGAGCAACACGACAGGCTCGTGCGCGCTTTCGAGCAACGCGGCAACGGACGCCGTGTAGTCGGCCATGTCTTCGACTTGATCGTAGGTTGCGGGATCGAATCCGTGCGATTTCAAGTCCGGGTGGATGACGGAGTGTCCGCGCGCTGCAAGCAACGTGGCCACCTTCTGAAAACAACCGCCCCAATGCCATGCGCCGTGTATCAACACGATGGTTTGCTTCATATGCGCGCTCCTGGGAATGTATTTAATCGCGAGTGATGTCGATGCACGCTGGTCTACAAACGATTCATATGCATCCCGGCGTCGAGCTCGAAGGCGCTTCCCGTCGAGAAGGCGAACGTTCCGATGGCAAGCGTCGCGACCGCGCGTCCGATGTCGTCGGGCGTGCCCCATCGGCGAATCGGCGTAAGTCCATCACGTATGCGTTCGTCGAAACTGGCCGCCGAAACCGACGTCATGTCGGTGCGAATGATGCCGGGACGAATCTCGTGAACGGCGATGCCATGCTCGGCAAGACGCGTGGCGAAGAGCTTGACCATCATCGAGACGCCCGCTTTGGAGATGCAATATTCGCCACGGTTGATGCTGACGGTTTCCGCGCTCGTCGATGAAATGCACACGATGGATCGATACAAACTCGAATCAGGCTCATCCAGCATTCGACGCGCAATCCGCTGCGTCAGAAAGAAGGGACCGCGCAGGTTGATGTCGAGATTGCGATCGTAGCTTTCGACCGAGACATCGAGCAGGTCACCGCGCGAAAGCACGGACACGCCAGCGTTATTGACGAGCGTGTCGATGCGTCCGAACGCGGACCACGCGCGTTCAGCGAGGTCGTCCTGCTCGTTCAGCTCGGCGATATCGCCCAGCGCCATCGCCCATTTGCGGCCTCTTGCTTCGACTCCCGCGATGGTTTCCCGCATGGCGTCGTCATCGCACAGATCGTTGATGACGATGTCGAATCCGGCATCCGCGAGATGCCAGACAATGCCTCGGCCAATGCCTCTTCGACCGCCTGTGACCATCGCGACTGGCGCGTTACGCTTCATGCAATCTCCCTGGCTGGTTCATGTTGTTCGTCGACCATCGGTTTCGAATGCTAATCTCGTCCGGTGCTTCGAACCTATCGATCGGATAAAGACAATGTCAGACATCGACGTCAAGCTGCTCACCGTCTTCGCGGAGACCTACAAGACGGGCAGCGTCTCGCAGACGGCAGTCAACCTCGGTCTCTCGCAACCGACCATCTCGTTCAATCTTTCAAAGCTGCGCGAGCACTATCGCGATCCACTCTTCGTGCGTTTCCCTCATGGGATGGAACCCACGCCATTTGCCACCGACCTCTACGGACGAGTGCTCGACCTGCTTGCGTCGTTCGAGGTCGTCTCGAAGTACCAGACCCAATTCGACCCCGCACTGGCCAATCGCGACTTTCATGTGGCATTGACCGACGTTGCACAGAACGTGTTGCTGCCTCGCTGGCTCAACCGGCTGCGTTCGATTGCGCCCGAGGTCAAACTGACGATAAGTCATATCGCCGACGAAACGGCTGGCTTGATGCAGACTGGCGAAGTCGAACTTGCTATCGGCTACATGCCTCAACTCAACGAAGGCTTCTATCAACAGAGGCTGATGGAAGAAACGTATATCGGCATCATCGCTGCGGATCATCCAAGACTCAGCAGCCGGCCGAGTGTCGCCGAGTTCTTGGCGGAAGGACACATCGCGGTTACGCCATCGGGCACGGGTCACTCCATTCTCAACCGTGTCTTGCGCGAGATGCGTCTCACGCGAAGGGTCATGCTCGAAGTACCCAGTTACCTCGGCGTTGCTGAAATTGCGGCTCGCACCGATCTCGTCGCGATGATCCCATCACGACTTGCCGTACTCATGCTCAAGGAAAAATCGATTCGATCGTTCGCATTGCCGTTCGATCTTTCGGCTTATGTGGTGAAACAGCATTGGCATTCGCGTAACCATCACGACGCGGGGCATCGATGGCTGCGTTCCGTCGTGGCAGATCTCTTTCTCGAAGATTCGACGTCATCGTAACCTTGAGTCGAGTATCGGCAGATAGTGAAGTGGTGTCCATAAAGCCCGCTTGATAAGCCTTATCCAATCCATCGATAGGCGCGCAACGGACAGTGCGCTATCTTTGAAGAACGAACTGCCGCACGGCATCGGCGAATTCCGCAGGTCTTTCTTCCGGCACGTAATGACCGCAATCGTCGATAAGCCTCTCCGTCACGTTCGATGCCACGCGACGCAACGTGTGGGCCGATGCCGGTCCGTATCCCCATTGCGCGCCGATGGCGAGGCACGGCGTCTGAAGCGGCGAACGTCCCCAGACCGCGTTGTCCTTTCTATCGAGCGGTAGCGTGCGGTAATAGCTGAAGGAACAGCGCAAAGCGCCGGGTCGCGCCAATGCGCGCGCATAGACTTCAATGTCGTCGCGGCTGATCGAGTCGGCATCGAACACGCCGACCGTCTCCCGATGCACGAAGTGATCGACGAACAGAAACTCGCGGCCGCTCACGAGCGACTCTGAAATATCCCCGGCCATGTTGAAACCAAAATGCCAGCTACCGCCGCGCGAAACGTCCATGGCCTCTTCTTGCCCGAATGCCGGAAGACTGCTCTCGACGAAGACGAAGTGGCTGACCGCTTCCGGCCACTGAGCGGCATATGCATAGGCCACGTGCCCGCCGAGATCGTGCCCGACGATAGCCACTTGCCTCACGCCGAGCGCTTCGACCAGATCATGCAATCTGCGAGCGATGGTCTTCTTGTCGAAACCGGACTCGGGCTTCGAGGAATCGCCGAAGCCCGGAAGATCCGGCGCGATGACATCGAAGTCACGGCTCAACAGCGGCATGACGCGCCGCCATGCCCATGAGGTTTGCGGCCATCCGTGCAGCAAGAGCAGCGTCGGCCTGCCGTCGGGTGTTCCGCCACGCCGGTAGGCCAGCCGAGCATCATGCAGGCGATGGGAGCACAGCGACGTGTTGTCATCGGTCATGGTGAGGCTCCTGCCTACCGCTCAGGCTCTGCGCGGACGCACGCAGATCGTCCAGTGGCGTCGAAGAGATGATCTCCAGAACCGGGACACCGGAGAAGTCCACGTCGTTGAGAGCCTTGAGGATCTCGTCGAAGCGCACCGAGCCCAAACCCACGCGGTCGTGGCGCCATTGACTGCGTGTGCCGTCGGACAGGTGCAACTGGCCAAGGCGTGCCGCGCATTGCCTGACTGCATCGGCCTGATCTTCTCCGACGAACTCGGCGTTGGACACGTCATAGGCGATCAGCAGCCTCTCGTGCGGCAGAGCATCGAAAAAGGCGAGCATCGCGGCGGTCGTGGGAATAGGCGTTTGCGGATGAAGCTCGACGTAAAGCTTCTGATCGAGACGTTCCGCCACGCGCAGAAGCTGCTCCAGGCTATCGCGCAGCAGAAGCTCGGTGTCCTTTTTCGGCGGAGGAAAGAGCGAAGACACCCTGCCCGGCACGACGACGATTGCCCCGCAGCCCAAGTCCGAAGCGAGTTGCATCGTGTCGATGTAGAGATCGAGGGAGTATTGCCTGAACGGCTCGACCCGGCTTACCAGATTCAGATCGAGCGCAGGCAGGTTCAAAGATTCGATCCGAAGGCCTTCGCTTCGCAGCGTACCGGCAAGACTCGATCTATCGGCAGTGGATAGTTCATCCGGCCAAAGATGACCGGGTACGACCAACGCATCGAAGTCGTTCAGGCCGATCTCCTGCATCTTTCGCATGGCGCCAAGCGCCGTCTCTTCCCACATGAATGAGAAGGTGCTGCCTCCAAAGGATCGCGCGAGTTTTTGCATGCCTTCCTCAAGCCGAAGTTGGAATGAACTCAATTGTGAACGTGTTTCATTAAAGGAACAAGCAGTCTAGCTTGCTGCTCATGAGATTTGGCGTCATTTCTCTGGAAAAAATCACCTGATGCATGAACCAACTGGACAGCAGGCACTTCGGGAAAAACCCTCGTTTGTTTCCATACAAGAACTCATGGATAAAAATCGTTGACTTCCAATGGCTTAAACTTTAAACAGAGAGGATCGCTTCGATAAAGACGCAGCCTCGACATGTGCTCATTCGCGTTTCATGAGGACGATGAGAAGGTCATCGTCGACTGCATCGAATACATGCCTCGTCTGCTTGAGGCAGCGTCGCAACAATCACGACACTAGGAGACAGCGATGAGCAGTGCGGTGAAGCAATTGAACGTCCAGCAGTTCCTGGATACGAGGCCATTCAGCGGCTTTCATTGGAAGATCCTTTTGCTGGGTCTCGTCGTCCTGATTCTCGATGGCTTCGATGTGGTCGCGATGGGATTCATCGCACCCGCGCTCATCGCCGACTGGAAGATCAGCCGGGCCGCGCTCGGGCCAGTGTTGAGCATGGGACTATTCGGCCTCGCGATCGGCGCGCTGACGGGGGGTCCGTTGGCCGACCGCTTCGGCCGTCGCAAGGTCATCATCGCCGCGGTCGTCTTCTTCGGCGTGATGAGTCTCGCCTCGGCCTGGTCGCCGAACATCGAAGTGCTTTCGGTGATGCGTTTTCTGACTGGACTCGGCCTCGGCGCATCGCAGCCGAACGCCGCGACGCTTGCTTGCGAATATGCGCCGGAGAAGCATCGTTCGGTCATGGTAACGGTCATCTATTGCGGCTTCACGCTTGGCGCGGCGGGCGGCGGCTTCCTCTCAAGCTATCTCGTGCCGACTCACGGCTGGCATTCTATACTGGTCGTCGGCGGCATCGTGCCGCTTCTCTTCGCGGTTCTGCTGTTCTTCGTTTTGCCGGAATCCGCGAAGTTTTTAGCTCTGAAGCACGAGGGACGCACGGCGCTTGCGAAGATCATCAACGAAATTCAGCCCGGCACGGTAAACGGTTCGACCGGCTTCGTGACGCCCGAACGCGAACACGCCGGCAAGGGCGTGATTCGCCTCATCGTGTCGAAACCGCATACCACGGTCACGCTCGCGCTCTGGGTCGGGCTCTTCATGAACTTGATGACGGTCTACTTCCTGAACAGCTGGCTGCCGATTATCGTCAAGGACAACAACTTCTCGCTGGCTGACGCGGCGCTCGTCGGCGCGATGATGCAAGTGGGCGGCACGCTCGGGAACATCGTCATTGGCTGGGAGATGGATCGCTTCGATTCGCGCAAGGTCATGATCGCGACACTATTCGGGGCGCTCGTCTTCACGGTGGCGGTGTCGCAGATGAACGTCGGGCTAGCCGGTCTCATCACGCTCGTGTTCCTGCTCGGTTATTGCACGAACTCCACGAACACCGGCTGGACGGCGATGGACGCGAGCTACTACCCAACGGAGATTCGAGCGACAGGCACGAGCTGGATGACGGGCATCGGCCGCTTCGGTGCCATCTCCGGTGCGTCGGTCGGTGCGGTGCTTCTGAGCTTCAAGTGGAACTTCGGGCAGTTGTTCCTCTTCTTGACGGTGCCGATTGCAATCGCCATCGTCGCTGCGTATGTCCAAGGCCGCGGCCGGGGGAACGCAGCGCCGGTGTTGCGCGACGCCACCATGCATTGATGATGGGCTCTGCTGCTGGCCGAAGGCGCTGCATCGTCATCTCCAGATCGACAAGACGGATGCGGCCAGCAGCAAACCCATCGCAAGATTGACCACGCGCCAATGACGCGGCGTTCTAAGCAACCGTGCAAGCAATGCACCGAGCGCGCACCACAATACGAGCGACCCGCATGCCGCAACGCCGAAGGCCGCGCCGAGGAGAATCGCAAGCCGGTTGGGACTGTCCGCTGCTAGCGCGAAGGACGCCGCGGCGCCGACGGTCATCGCCCAGCTTTTCGGGTTGAGCCACAAGAGCAGCATGCCATTGATCAACGTGACCGGCCGCGCGGGACCGCTGTTCTCATTCGGCGGTCCGCTTCGGGCGACGCGCCATGCCAGCCACAACAAGTACGCGGAACCAAGCGCTTTCACGGCGGTTTGCAGCGCGGGCATCGCCAGCAAGATACCGGCAAGCCCGAGTGCGGCGAACGCGCCGAGCACGGCAAGACCGATGGCGATGCCGAGCATCAACGGGATCGAGCGCATGAAGCCGAAGCGCGCTCCAGACGCGGTGGCAAGCGTGGTGGCGCCGCCGGGCGTGATGGTCGCGACGACTGCGAAGAGAAAAAGCGGGAGGTTGAGCGGGGCCATGAACATGCGTGCGGGTATCGAGACTTGCACTCTACTGATCGCCCACGCATCAGCAAAACCAAAAATCTTGATGGCGCGCATTACGATGCATAATGCGTCGATGCCTCGAAACTTCGATCTCGATCTCATCCGCACCTTCGTCACCGTGGCCGACAGCGGCAGCATGACCGTTGCCGCGAATCGGCTGCACATGACGCAAGGCGCCATCAGCCAGCAAGTCAAACGGCTTGAAGACTTGCTCGACTGCCTCTTGTTCGTGCGCAAGACGCGCAAGCTCGAACTCTCACGCAAGGGTGAACAGTTCCTCGTGAAGGCGCGCCAGTTGATGCGGCTCAACGACGATATTTGGTCCGACATGACCGGGCAGTCGTTAAGCGGCAGCCTTCGCGTTGGCGTGCCCTACGACCTCGTCACCGCGCTCGCGCCCGCGATGAAATCGTTCGCCGATGCTCATCCGCACGTGGAAATTTCGCTGGTATGCGGCGCATCACGCGAACTGCGCAACGCGTTGAACAGCGGTCTGGTGGATGTGTCGCTCGTCGAATACGTTGCGAGCGAGGCCGAAGGCGAAGTGATCCGCATCGAGCCGCTCGTGTGGGTGACGGGCCGCGGCAGTGAAGCGTGGCGCAAGCGCCCATTGCCGCTGTCGATGGTCGACGAACGCTGCGCCTTCCGTCCGATGGTGCTGCGCGCGCTCGCGGACGAAGGCATCGCCTGGCGCACGGTGTTCGAGAGCGGCAACATCGAGGCGACCGCAGCCACCGTGCGGGCGGGCCTTGCGATCACCGCATGGCTCGCCTTTACCGTACCCAGCGACCTCGAAAGGCTTGCGCTTCATGAGTCCGGCTTGCCTGCCCTTCCGCCATTCGCCATCTGTCTGCAATTGCCGCAATCGATCCAGCCTGCCGCGCTGGAGTTTGCAACGTGCGTGCGCGAGTCGATGCGCGAGGATGTCGCCTTCCCGTTCGAGACATGCTGACTTCCTTTTTTCATAGCGGCGATGCCATCCGCAGCCGACGCGTGAGCGACATCGTTTTGTCGACCACACTCGACTTGCCCGAGCCGCCTGCAAGTCTCATCGCCGATTGGCAGAGAGAAGCGACGTCGCGGCTCGTTCTCGAACCCGGCGATGTCGAGGTCATGCCATTGGCGCGAACTCGCGCGCGCTGGACGGACTACAAGCACTGCGTGCGAGCTATCGTCGACTGGACGAACGCGCTCGGACTACCCGGCGTGCTCGCCGCCAGCGACATAGCGCTCATGGCCTGTCGTGGCGCGAGATACCATCATGACGGAGCGCAATATGGCGGCGCGGCTTTTTGCAATCTTTTTCTGAGCGAAGACAAGGGTCTGGACGTGCATTTCCCCGCCGCGAGTCATCGCATTCCGTTGACCCGTGGAACCGCCATGATCTTCGATACGGGCCAGCCTCATGGCGTCATTCAACGCGATAGCGAAAGCTTCAACGTGTCCGACTTCGCGCCCGACGAGGACTACGTTCAAGTGTTCCTGAGCTGGGAACTTCCGATCGAAAACGCCTGCGTGGCACAAGCACTGCAAGTGGAGTTCGATGTGGATGGCGCGAGCTCGTCGCAACTGGATGACGAGCAAGTGTGGTTCGACGGCGCGCCAGCCGATGTGTGCCCGGAGACGGGTCGATGGCATCGGCTTGGCTGATCGGCAGGCGATTCATTTGCCGACACGCGCCTGCAAATGTGCGGGATAGCGTTCACCCTGTACGATGATATTCGCGAGCCGCGTATCGATATCGCGCAGATTGTCCGCCGTCAACTCAATGGAAGCGCCACCGATGTTTTCCTTCAGTCGATGCAGCTTCGTCGTGCCGGGAATCGGCACGATCCACGGCTTTTGCGCGAGCAGCCACGCGAGCGCGACTTGCGCGGGCGTCGCGTTCAGACTCGTGGCGATCTGCTTGACCACGTCGACCAGCGCCTGATTTGCCTTGCGATTTTCTTCCGAGAAACGCGGGACGACATTGCGAAAATCGGTTTGATCGAAACCAGTGCTCGCGTCGATTGCGCCCGTCAAAAAACCCTTGCCGAGCGGACTGAACGGCACGAAGCCAATTCCGAGTTCTTCGAGCAGCGGCAGGATTTCTTTCTCGGGCTCACGCCACCATAGCGAATATTCGCTTTGCAAAGCCGCAACCGGTTGCACGGCGTGCGCACGGCGAATGGACTCGACGCCCGCTTCCGACATGCCGAAATGTCTGACCTTGCCTTCCTGAATCAGCTCCTTCACGGCGCCCGCGACGTCTTCCATTGGCACCTCGGGGTCGACGCGATGCTGATAAAGCAAGTCGATGCGATCCGTGCGCAACCGCTTGAGCGCCGCGTCCGTCACCGCGCGAATGTTGTCCGGCTTGCTGTTGACGCCCTTCTGCACGTCGCCGCCCTCGAAACCGAACTTCGTTGCGATCACGACTTGATCGCGGAACGGCGCAAGTGCCTCGCCTAGCAGTGTTTCGTTCGCGCCTAGCGCATAGGCTTCGGCTGTATCGAAGAAAGTCACGCCTTGCTCGAAGGCAGAGCGGATGAGTTCGATCGCATCGGCCTTCTCCGTTGCAGGGCCGTAGGCAAAGCTCAGTCCCATGCAGCCAAGGCCGATTGCCGATACTTCGAGACCACTCTTCCCGAGGATACGTCGGTTCATCATGCGACTCCTTCGTCGTTTGCCGGCACGCCGCCGCGATACTGCTCGTCCGTGACCTTTTCCATCCAGTCGACGGGACTGCCGTCGAGCTTCTCGGCAATGGCGATATGCGTCATTGCCGTGGTGGCGGTCGCGCCGTGCCAGTGCTTCTCTCCGGGCGCAATCCAGACGATGTCGCCCGCTCTGATGTCCTCGATGGGTCCGCCATCGCGCTGCACCCATCCGCGGCCCGCGATCACGATCAGCGTCTGACCCAGCGGATGCGTGTGCCACGCGGTGCGCGCGCCTGGTTCGAACGTCACCGTTGCGCCGCCGATGCGCGCGGGTTCGTCGCCCGCAAACGGCGCGTCGATCCTCACCGTTCCGGTGAAATATTCAGTTGGGCCCGTCGCCGAGGGCTGCGAGCCGCATTCGATGATCCGCATGTGCGTTCCTTGCAATAGTTATCTCGACGTTCAATGTAGCAACGCGACTTCCTGCGATAAAGAGCTAAAATCGGCATGAAGTTAGAAGCCAGGCTTATAAATCATCATGGCACGTTCCGATCTGTCCGATATCACCGCGTTCCTCGCTGTCGCCCGCGAGGGCAGCTTTACGAAGGCGGCCGCGAAGCTTGGCGTTTCGCAGTCTGCGCTGAGTCAGACGGTGCGCAATCTCGAAGCACGGCTGGGCCTTCGCCTCCTGACCAGAACGACACGCAATATATCGCCGACTCAAGCTGGCGAACGGCTGATCCAGTCGGTCGGTCCCAGGCTCGATGAGATCGAGGCCGAACTAAGCGCGCTCACCGCCTTGCGGGATACGCCGGCGGGCACCGTGCGCATCGCTGCTGGAGAACACGCGGCGGAAATGCTGCTATGGCCGGTGATAGAACGGCTTTTGCCCGACTATCCGGACATCAGGATCGAACTCGTCATCGACAACGGACTCACGGATATCGTCGAACAGAGGCTCGATGCGGGCGTGCGGCTCGGCGAGCAAGTGGCCAAGGACATGGTTGCGGTGCGCATCGGTCCCGACGTGCGCATGGCCGTGGTCGGCACGCGCGACTATTTCGCCGCGCATCCGAAGCCGAAGACACCGCGAGACCTGACGGCGCATAACTGCATCAACATCCGGCTGCCGACGGCCGGCGGCATTTATGCGTGGGAGTTCAAGAAAGGCGGACGCGAGTTGAACGTGCGCGTGGAGGGACAACTCGTCTTCAATAGCGCGACGATGGCCGTGAAAGCCGCGCTTGCGGGAGTGGGTCTCGCCTTCGTGCCCGAACAGCGGGTCTTATCGCAGATCGAAAGCGGTGCGCTCTTGCGGGTGCTGCCTGACTGGTGCCCGTCGTTTTCAGGCTTTCATCTTTACTATCCCAGCCGACGTCAGCCGACTCCTGCGTTCGTCGTCGTTGCCGATGCGCTGCGTCGCGGCGTATAGGTTCGCAGCGACCCGTGTGCCCGAACTCGGTCAGTCGAGGTTGAGCGGCTGCTCGTGAGGAGCGTGACTAGCCACGCGCTGCTCATTGTTTGTCTCCGAATGCCTGAGCTCAATTTCCGACTAAGAGCCGCGCGCCGAGGCTCAACAAGAGCGCGGGCAGCATGACGATCGCACCGACCTTCAGGAACTGCATGAAGCTCACTTCCTCGCCTTCGCGCCGGATGGAAGAGAGCCAGAGAATGGTCGCCAGCGAACCGGTGATCGAGAGATTGGGACCGAGGTCCACGCCGATCAGCAACGCATCGATCACGCGTTCGGGGCTATGTGCTTGCAGCACGGTCGCGCTTGCAATGAGACCCGCTGGCAAGTTGTTGATGGCGTTGCTGCCGAGCGCGATGACCACGCCCGACACCGCCGGCGTCACGGTCTGATTCTGCTGCGACGCGAGCGCCAGCAAATGCGAAAGCGCCGCGACGACGCCCGTATGCGCCAGCATCTCCACGAGCACGAAGAGGCCAGCCACGAGCGGCAGCACGCTCCACGATATCTCGCTCATCAGCTCGACCGGAGATTGACGTTCTTTCACGAGCACCACCAAAGCGGTGCCGACGCCGAGGATCGCGGTGGGCAGGCCGAGTTGCATGTCGAACGCGGAGACGGTGAGCAGAGCCACCGCCGTGACGCCGATGCCCGCGAGCGTCACTTTGCCGTTCGCGCTGAGCGGTTCGACGTTCAGATCGCGAGCGCACGAGCCAGCGAGTTCGTCGCGCTGCGTCCAGCGCAGCATGAAATACGTCGCAACGATCGACAACACCGAAGGCAAGGCAAATCGCGTAATCCACGAGCCCAGCGCGGGCGTGTGATTCGCGTAAAGCACGAGATTCGCCGGGTTTGAAATCGGCAACACGAAGCTCGCCGCGTTGGCGATGAACGCACACACGTACAAGAGCGGCAACGGCTTCGTATGCGCCTTCCTCGCCGCCGCGAAAACAGCGGGCGTGAGCACGACGGCGGCGGCATCGTTCGAAAGGAACGTCGTCACCACGACACCAACGAGATACACGAGCAGAAAGAGCTTTCGGGGCGAGCCCTTGGCATGGTTCACGGCAAGCACCGCGATCCAGTCGAACAGGCCTTCGCGCCTGCCGAGTTCCGAGAGCAGCATCATGCCGATGAGAAACAGGTAGACGTCGCTTCCCTTGCCTATCGCCTGCCACGCGAGATTCAGCGGAAGCAACCCGAGCGCGACGAGCAACACGGCGCCCGTGACCGCCCAGATCGCCTCGGGCCATTTGAAGGGACGCAGGATGACGCCGGCAGTCGCGGCAAGCCCGATGCCCCAGGAGAGAAAAATCGGATTCATGTAGCGAGAGAGGGTTCGTTGGCAGAATCGCGATGGATGCCGCATGCCTTCTTGAGCGCGCTGCCAAAGAATAGCCACAACAAGAGCGAGCCGATGGACACGGCTCCGAGTACGAGAAACGCAACCTTATAACCGAAGTGCTGGGCGAGCATGCCGCCGAGCGCCGGACTGAGCGCCGCGCCGATTCCCTGCACGGTCATCACCACGCCCTGCCCGACATTCACGCGCCCCGTGCCTTGTAGCAAGCGCACGACGAGCGCGGGAACGGCCACGCTTTGCAGCCCCGCGCCGATGCCGTCCAGCGCCTGCACGGGCCACACGCCCCAGGCGTTGATGAACATCGCCGCGACCAGACCGCGCAGCGGCAGTGCAAGAAAGGTGATGAGAATCACGCCCCAGTAACCGATACGTTGAATGATCCGGCTTGCGAAAAACGCGGCGGCCACCATCACGAGTTGCGCGATGACGATGGTTTGCGCGGTAAAGGCGCTTGGATCGCCCTTGTGTGCCGCGACGACGCCAAGGCCATAGAGCGGCAACATCGCCGCATTGCCGAGGTGGAACATCGCGAGTGAAGCGGCAAGCAGCAGCAACGGCTTGCACGTGAGCAGCATGCGAAAGCCGCCCGCGTGCTCGCGCTCCTTCGAGGACGAAGCGCCGAGCCCGCGCGCACTATCGTGATCGATCGAATCTCGCCGGATCAGGAGCGTGGAGATCACGGTCATCGCGCCGAACAAGCCCGCGAGCACGAACACCGAGCCGAAGCCGAAACGCCAGCCGAGCCACCCAGAAAGCGCCGCAGCCACGACATTGCCTGCGTGATTGGCCACCTGGTTGCGCCCGAACTGGCGGTCGAAACCGCGTTCGCGCACCATGCCGAGCGTGACGCCAGCCACCGCCGGACCCAGCGCCGCGCCCGTCACCGCCGTGAGAATCTGCGAGGCGGCGACCATCCAGTAATCGTGCGATACCCATAGCACGAGCGAGGCGAGCGTCGTCATCACGCCTGCCACGACGATCAGGCCGCGCTTGTAACGCGTGGCATCGACGAGTGCGCCCGCTGGCGAGGTCGCGAGCATCCCCGCAATGCCGCCGAGCGTCATCACGGTTCCGATAGCATCCGTATGCCAGCCCTGAGCCTGCAAAAAGACCCCGAGAAATGGTCCGATGCCGGCTTGCACATCGGCCATGAAGAAGTTCAGGCCTTCCAGCGCGTAGAGAGGATTCATTGGGCGATCACCCCTTCAGGTGGTTCAGGCTTTGGTAACCATCGTCGGATGAAGCGTGCAGATCCCCGAAATGCACCCAACTCAGCATGTCGCTCTCCTCGTCGTGCTTGCTTTACGCGTCGATCAGTTCGGCGATCTCGTCCACTTCGATCGTGCAGCCATGACGATTCTTGACGCCATGCCCCCACGCCTGGACATGCGCGCCCGGAGTCAGATACGCGACCAGTTCGGCGGCGGCATGCGGCGGCATGCGCAGCGACGTGCCATCGTCGAGCAATGCGCCGCGCAACTCGCCTTTTGGACCGAAGAGCGAGAGCACCACTTCACCGCTCGCGTCGATTGGCTCGCGCTCGACGTGCGGCTTCTCATGCGGCTTGCCATCGTGATGCGGGCCTTCGTCGAGAATGACCTTGCCCGTCTTCGTCACGAGCGCGACCGCCGCGATCATGTCCGCGCCGCGCGGCTTCACGCCACGCACGCCGACTTCATCGCCCACGGCGATTTGCCGCGCGATCTGGCGCGACAGATGAGGCGGAAAATGAACCTGCCGCGCATGACGGGCGCCGAGCACGAAGCCATCCAGTTCGCCGTGCGGATTCAGAAGGAAGCGCGTCACGGTGCCACGCGTTTCGGGAAGGCTGTCAGGGTCGATCCAATGCATGTCTTGGTTCCTCGTTCAGATGTCGATGAAAGTTCGCTTGTAACCGGCAGGTTCAAGGGTTGGCCGGAGCGCGGTCATAAAGCCGCGTGAGTTTTCCCGGTGCGCCGAATGCCGTCGCCTGAAGCGCGGTGCCGTACTGATTGCGCGTGCCGTAGCCTTGCGCGGATACCTTCGCGCCCGTGTGGACGAGACTCGGAAACTGCTGCGCGACCGGAGGCGTGAGCTTGATGACGGTGCCATCCGCGAGAATCACGCCGTCCGGTTCGCCGCGCGGAGCGGTCGTGACATGGGCCACTTGCCCCTGTGCGCTCAGATGCGCGAGCCCCGCGCCACGCAATTCACGCGGCATGGGTTGCGCGCCCGGAACCGGCGGCGTATCGACGAGTTGCTGGCCGCTTCTCGAATCCGCGATGCGTTGTGCCTTGAGATTGCCGCCCGCATCGCGCAAGCCGCTGATTTGCACGCTGTCGCCGGCACGCATCGCGGAGACGAGCTGCGCGCTCATATGCGGCGGAAAGCGCACGAGCGCGCCGTCGTCGGTCAGAAAGCCGTCGACATCGCCATCCGGATTGGTGAGGAAGCGGGCCACCGTGGCCCGTGTTTCCACTGCCGTGCCGGCGTCGGCTGATTCGAGCGGAGCCTGACCAGGCGGCGGCGCGGGCATGGCAGTCGGTGCGGGCGCGGCGGCAACCGGCGGCGGTACGACGGGCGCCGCTGCCGGTGGCGCAACGGGTGTTGCCGCGGCTTGCGTCTGAGCGACGCAGCCCGTGCTGGTCACGAGCAAAGCGGCACAAGCCGCCGCGCCGAAAACGCGAACAGCGTTGAGTTGAATGGGATACTTCGAGGTCGATTGCATGACTCACTCCTCCACTAGGTGCGCAGTCTTTTGCAAGCCCTATGCCATGAGCCTCGACCCCTTGCAGCCTATGGGCGACGCCATGTCACGCGACCACGGTGTCAAGGAATCGGACACACGCAGTCCGGTTGCTTGACACTTGCCGTCTGCTCAGTCGCCGGAATTGGAGGAGTCGACGTTCGCCAGACGCGTATAGAGCGACTGGCGGCTGATGCCGAGCCTGCGCGCGGCTTCTGCGCGATTGCCATCGGCGAGTGCGAGTGCACGGACGATCAGCGCCCGTTCGAGTTGCGCGAGCGCGTCGTTGAGCGGCAGTTCGGCGAGACTGGCGGGAATGGCGTCGTTGACGCTGGCGGCGGTATCGAAGAGAAAGGCGAAGTCATCGCGCGTGAGCAGCGCGCCGGGCGCAAGCGCGCTCGCCCTTTCCATGGCGTTGGCGAGTTCACGGACGTTGCCGCGCCAGCCGAAGGTGACGAGCAGACGTTGTGCATCGGATGACAGATGCTTGCGCGTTTCCGGCGATGCCGCGAGCGTCGAGAGGAAGTGCTCCGCGAGCGGCAAGATGTCCGCGACGCGTTCACGCAAAGGCGGCATATGCAGCGGAATCACGTCGAGCCGGTACAGCAAATCCTGACGGAACGTTCCTGCCGCGACCATGGCCGGAAGGTCACGATGCGTCGCGGCCACGATGCGCACATCGACGGCTATGGTTTGATTCGCGCCGAGCGGCGTGACCTGGCGCTCCTGAAGCACGCGCAAGAGCTTCGCCTGCATGGCAAGCGGCATGTCGCCCACTTCATCGAGGAACAGCGTGCCGCCGTGCGCCTCTTCGAAGCGCCCGCGCCGTTGTGCATGCGCGCCAGTGAACGCGCCCTTGCCATGCCCGAAGAGCTCGCTCTCGAGCAAATCCGCTGGAATCGCCGCACAGTTCACGGCGACGAACGGTCCCCCGGCGCGCGCCGACGCGCGATGCAGCACGTGCGCCGCCACCTCCTTGCCCGTGCCCGTTTCTCCGGTGATGAGCACGGTCGAACTCGTGCCCGCCGCGCGGCCAAGACGCTTTTGCACGTCGCGCATGGTTTCGCTGATGCCGAGCAATTGCGGCTCGCGCGACCGCGCTTCGTCGGCGAATGCCGGCGACGCGGCGGCGGGCGCATCGGCGTGCGCATCGGCGTGCGCGGCGAGCATGCGTTCGAGCAACGCGGCGATCTCGTCGCGGCCGACGGGCTTGGTTAAATGCTCGAACGCGCCGAGCCGCATTGCGCCGATGGTGTTGTCGCTCGTCGCGTGCGCGGTGAGCATTGCCACAGGCACGCGTCGAAGGTCTGCGTTCTCGCGCAGCGATTCCAGAACCGAGAGACCGTCCGCACCGGGCAGCCGGAAGTCGAGAAAGATGCAGTCGGGGGTGTCGTGCTCGCGCAGCCGCTCGAACGCCGCCTCGCCGGAGCGCGCTTCGAGCGGCGTGTGACCCAAGTCCTGAACGGTTTCGGCGAGGCCTTCGCGGAAGGCGTCGTCGTCGTCGATGATCAGTATGGTCGCCATGGCAAATCGATCACAAAGCGCGTCACGTTGGAATCTTCCGCAAGATAGGCGCGCCCGCCGTGCGCCGATGCAATCTCACGAACCACGGCAAGACCGAGACCCGAGCCGTCGGGGCGCCCCGTCACGAACGGATCGAAAATGCGCTCTCGTTCGGCCACGTTCACGCCGGAACCATCGTCGATGACTTCGATTCGCAGACGTTTGCCCTGCGCACATTGTGCGCCATGCACGCGCACCGTTACGTGTCCGCCCGGCGGCGCATGCCGCAACGCGTTGACCACCAGGTTGTCGAGCGCGCGCGCCAGTTGCGCGGGATCGAAGACGGGCTGGGTCGCGCCTGTCTCGACCTCCGCGTGCAGGGAGACGTCCCGGCATTGCGCGCGCGACTCGTGCGACTGCACGATCTCCGCGAGCCATACGTGCGGGTCGACCGCGCGCGCGTCGATGGTCACGGGCTGCGTCAGGGCAAGCAGGCTCGTCACCTGTGATTCGATACGGCCCACCTGCTCGATGATCGTCTTCAACGCGGCTTCGCGGCGCGTGGCGTCGCCAGCAAGCGCGTTTTCCGCTTTCAGACGCATGGCGCCTGCGGGGTTGCGTATTTCGTGCGCGATCTGCGCGGCCATCTTGCCCAGCGTGCTGAACCGCTCCGCCTGCGCGAGTTGTGTGCTCAGTGCGTTCGCTTCGCGCTGCAGGCGCTCGGCGCGTTCGACGTATCGATTGAGCGCCGCGACGATCTGATCCAGGTCCTGCTCGCCGAGTCGTTCCAGCCGCTTGCCTTGCTCGAACGCGCCCGCTGGCGCAAGCGCCTGTTCGAGCCGCGTGAGGTTGCGTTTCCAGCGTCTGAGGGCCAGCGCAAGAAAGAGCGCAAGCACGACGATGATGGTAAGCACGCCCGCGAGAATGCTCGCAGCGCGCTCTCCATACGGCCCGAGCGGTGGATGCGCGCGCGTCAGCATCCACGCAAAGAGGCCTGTATGGCGCGGCACGGGACACGCGACGGCGACCACGGCATCGCCGCCGCTCGACACGACATCCTCTTGCATCTGGCTCGCGCTCGCCGCATTTTCTAGCGTTCGCAGAATGAGCGGCGTTTCGGCCTCGGGGACATCGCGCTTCACGCCGCTGCCTTCGTACGTGGGAAAGGCGTACGCGAGAAAGCCGTTCGGTGCGCCCTTTGCAGGAGCCGCGGTCCAGAAGCCGCCTTCGATGCCATCGGTGCGGATCAGCACGAGGTCGAGGACCGCGTGCATGAGATCGAGGTTGGTTTCGCCGGGACGTTGCATCGACAAGTCATAGCGCGATGCGACCGCCGTGCAGGCTGCGGTTGCCTGGCTTTTCGCGGCGGTGACGCGCTCGCCGAGCGCCGAGGAAAGCATGAGCCACACGGCGGCCGTGAGCAGCCCGCAGAGGACCGCCACGAGTATCCAGAGCGCAAAGAGCTGAGCGGAGAACGACGGTCGCGGCATCAAGATAGGGAGACTGAATGGGTTGGCGCTCTTGTAAGCAAGTATCTCGCCTAGCTTGGATCGGGAAGCGATTGTTCAAGCATTGGATGACGATGTCGAATGCTTTCGTTTTCGCGGCATATTTGTGTGGTGCATTGAATCGCTCCTCCCAACTTCGTGATACGGTAGCGCAGCACGTGTCTCGTCGAAGCATGACGCAACGTTGACGCAACGGGCTTACCGCATCTTTGTTCCATCGATCATGCAGTTCGATTTCCCATTCGGGCGACCATCCTTCAAAGGCTGGTCGCCCGTTTGTGCATTTGGGTTCGCAAAACCGTGAGCAGAGTTAGAAGTGTTTTTATTCTCATCTGAGATGAGAGTCGCTTGAATATTTTTCGCGCGCCTGCGATGAGAAAGGCAAGAAGTGCGCGCGATGGGAAACGACATGGCTTCCGCACAAGAACTCAGAAAATTTCGGGCAAACCTCGCCGATGAACTTCACAGCGCCGCGATCTACGAGACGCTGTCACGCGTGGAACAAGACCGCTCTAGGAGCGAAGTCTTCAGCGAACTCGCCGCATCCGAACGAATGCATGCACGCGTGTGGGCCGATAAACTCAGGGCAAACGGAAAAAAGGCGCCTTCCGGTTTCAATGCCAAGACTTATCTCATGCAAGCGCTCGTCCATTTGCTCGGACCGCGCTTCGTGCTTCCGTCGATTGCGGCTGCGGAGTTTGCCGACCGCAACAAGTACGCGGGCAATCCGGACACCGCACGCATGTCGGAAGACGAGCAACGACATGCGAGCGTCGTGCAGGCAATGGCGAACTCGGGCATGCCCGCGGCGTCGCAAGGCGCGGACATCGCGCAAGGCGAGTCGTGGCATCGCGGCGTTTCATCCGGCAACGACTTGCGCGCCGCCGTGCTCGGCGCCAACGACGGCCTCGTCTCGAACTTCTGCCTGATCATGGGCGTGGCGGGCGCTGGCACGGGCAACAAGGCCATCCTGCTGACCGCGCTTGCCGGATTGATTGCCGGCGCCTGTTCGATGGCACTGGGCGAATGGCTTTCGGTGACCAATGCACGCGAGCTTGCGCAGGCGCAGGTATCGAAGGAAGAGAACGAACTCGAGCACAGCCCGGAATCGGAAGAACACGAGTTGACGCTCATCTACAAGGCGAAAGGACTGAGCGCGGAAGAAGCGAGGCGCGTGGCCGCGCAGATCATGCAAGACAAGGACAAGGCGCTGGATGTGCTCGTGCGCGAGGAACTGGGTCTGGACCCGGCTGAACTCGGTGGCAACCCTTGGTCCGCGGCGGCCGTGTCGTTTTGTCTGTTCGCCGCCGGCGCTATTTTTCCCACGATGCCGTTTCTGTGGACGTCCGGCACGACCGCCATTGTTCAGTGCATCGGCTTCAGTGTGCTGGCGCTGGTGGCTATCGGCATGTTCACGTCGCTCTTCAATGGCCGCAGCGCAAGCTTCTCGGCGATGCGCCAGGTTGTCGTGGGACTGGCTACTGCCGCGTTCACGTTCGGCATCGGGCACGCACTGGGAGTGGCGGTGTCATGATGGAAGCAAGAGCTCGACATTACCGTCACGTCAAAGGTCGCGGCGAAACCACTTCGCGAAGACGCCAGATTCCGCGAGCGAGTGGGTAGCCTGACGCCGCGTTCCTTGCGCTCGCGCGACAGAGACTGCATTCAAGCCATCGTTCTTCAGCTTGGCCGCCTCTTCAAAAAAATAATGCGTTTCGCGAGCAACCAGATCGCGTTCATTGTCCATCGTGATGATGTGATAGCAGTCGTCGAGGAAAATCTTGCGTCGACGTGTCGAACCAATACCGCGATACACGACATCGGCGTTCGCGGTGGTGGAGATGTCGTCGTCTATTGCGTGAATCAGCAGGCAATCTGCTTTGATCTTTGCGATGTTTTTGGTTACGTATTTCGCCAGGGCTTTGGCTTCGAAGATATGGTGCATCGATAAAGTGGCGGCGCCGATTTCGGAATCCCCTCGACGCAGCATGCTCTTTGCCACTTTTGCCCTTAGCGCCTCGTTCTTCAAACCGAAGGGCGAGCGCTCACGCAAGCTGTAGAAGTTCCGGATCGGTGTTTTATAGGCGAGGCCTAGCATCCAGTGATACCAGGGAATGGTCCAGCCGTCGTAGTCGAGCGTGACGGAGAGTAACGACAGCGCAAGAATTTCAGGCTCCTCTATGGCGAGCGCAAGCGCCAATGTGGCGCCAATGCAAAGACCGCCTACCGACACGCTGCCATACGCGCCCGCGAGTTTTCGATAATGCGCCCTGACCTGCTCGCGCCACTCGACCGACGTGCCGCATTCGGTTCCAAGTCCATACCCGGGCAGGTATGGGACATGCACGGCAAAGCCTTGTTTGGCGAGCGCCCGGGCCACATAACCCATTTCCTGCGGCGTACTTCTCAAGCCATGAAGCAATAAGACAGCATGATTTCGGCTGCTTGCGGCGTGGACGATATCCTGCATCAATAGGTTTTGAGCGCTCATTCAACAGACTCGGGCGGAACTTTCAAAATCAGATACGCGCCGTGCGAGGTAGGAAAGCGCTCCAAGCGACATGTCAAATCGGAACCAACGACATCACGGCGAGGCAATCTGACAACCCAGCTTCTTGTGACCTCGTCGCTCGATTGTTCGAAGGCCGAGGCAAATGTAGACGCGTCGCTTTCGGAAAATGTCGCCATTAGGCGCGATGAAGCCGATTCTCCTTCCAACGGCGCAAGTTCTTTTTCGAACGATTCGTTGACGTACTCATAGGACGACCCAACCTTCCCTATGTATAGGATATCGGCGCTTTCGTCCGTGAACTGACGAAGCAATCGGTCTGAAATCAAATGCGACGCCTCCGCGCTTCTTCTACGCTTGTCGGACCGTAAAAGCATTTGATGTCGGGACCGCGCGACTTCAGCAAAAAGTCTGGCTTCGTGTTGAGTGCGTCTAAGCCACTCGATCATGCAGAGGAAAAGAAGCGTAGCCGTTGGGAAAGCAACGAAAAGAATCACGTCCTCTTTGTCGAAGTATTCAAAGTTGGCATACGGTGGTACGAAAAAATAGTCCGCGATAGGCACGCCAATGGCCACCACGAGTATGGCAGGACCAATACCGAGAAAGAACCCCACGAGGACCGCCGCGACCGTGAAGAAAAGTGCAGGCATGTGCGCTTCCAGCACGGGGTGCATCAACTCTCGCGCACCGAAGGCCGCGAGCGCGGCGACCAGTGCCACTCCATAGCGCCAGGCGCCTCTGGGCGCCCAGCTCCTTGCGTTGTTTAACACTCGTACTCCACGGAGTTTTGGATGGTGCGTCTCGGCGTCTGAATACGTCATTCATGCGCACCCGTTGCGCGCTTTTCCGTCCGACAAACCACACCACATGCCAGCCGCGACGCGCACCATCTTTCGCTTCGATGAGCCTTTACTGAGATCGCGATGATTAAGGCCATACTAAGCTTTGGATACTTAGGCGACCCTTAGCAAGCCGTTTCGCGTGATCGATTACATTACGCATACGCATGGCGACAAGGCACCAGACGTGTGGTTCTTTTGACGTGGACGTGAGGGTTTTGCTAGACGTGCCGATGAGTGTCGACGCGCGAGGCGTCGACACGGCTTTCGTCGTGAGGGCGTTACACCTGCGCGTAAATCGAACTGCCCAAGGTCAGCGTGGTGGCGTTGCTCGCCGATGCAAAGCGAATCTCGTAGAGATCGCGGCCGAAGTTGCCCGGCACCTTAACCGACATGCCGCCGCGGTCATCTGCAAGCGGCACGAAGAGTTGATAGCGAAGGTCGCTATTGCCGTACAGTACGTAGCCCGGCAATTCGGGCAGGCTGGTGAGATACGCGGGCTCGTTGCCGTCGACCACTATTGGCACCGCTGTCGGCGAGTCGTTCGTCACGCGCCATTGCGTGCCGAGGCGTTGCTGCCACGCGGCGTCGAGCGGTGCGAGCGCGGCAAGTTGCTGGCCGATGGGTAACGTAAGGAAGGCATAGCCCGCGCCAGGGACGACGCGTTTCATCAGATAACGATAGCTGAATGGGGTGCCGTCCTCGTCGGTTCCGGTGACGACCGCGAAACGGTACGAGGCCGTATCGCTATTGCTCCAGTACCATCCGTCGCTGCGGTACTGATAGGCGCCCGCGCCAAGCTGCCCCCACGTGCGCGTCACACCATTCCACTGGTTGAGTTGCACACTGCCGTCGCCGTTGGCGATCACCTGAAGCGGCGAGTCCGAGTTGCCGTAGATGCCGGCCGTGTCCGCAATAACCGGACCCGTAGCCGCTGAAGGTGCCGTGCCGCCGACCGTGGGCGGCAGCGCGGCGATGGTTCCGTCCTCTTTCAATGCCGAAAGCACGATGCTCTCCGCAAGCTTGCGCGCGTCGTAGCCCGTATTGCCGGTCACCATCAACGCCAGTTGCGCCTTCGGCACGATGAAGAATTCGCTCGTGAAGAAGGCCGTGCCGCCGTCCTTTTCCCATCCGAGAACGCCGGCAGCGGCTAGCCCCGGTTGCACGACTGAATCCCATGCGAGACCCCAACGCCATTCCGGCGATGGATTGATCAGGAGCCCCGCTGTCTGGTCCGTACCCATCTGCGCGATGCCCGCCGCGGACACGATCTGCTTGCCCTCGAACGCGCCGCCGCCGAGGAACATCCGCGCGAGATTCATCATGTCGCCGGGCGTCGAACTCAGCCCGCCCGTCGCGTAAGCGTTGACGAACTCCTGATATTGCGTGCCGTTCACATAGGGATACGAGAACGAGCCATCGGTCGGCACACTTGTCAGATAACTCGAATTGGTCATCTTCAGCGGCGCGAGAATGTTCGCCTCGACGAAGCTCGCGAAGCTTTGCCCGGTCATTGCCAGGACGAGTTGCTCCACCATCGTGAAGCCGTCGTTGCAATACACCGCAAGCTCGCCCGGCAAATGCTTCAGATGAGTGTTGGCGAGCTCGGCCTGCGTGTCGGCCGCATAGCCGGGAACCGGCGAGAACGTGAATAGATTGCGCGAATTGGTACCGGGAAAACCCGACGAATGCGACAGCAGATGGCGTGTCGTGATTCGCGTGTACTCGGGGGAAAGCATCGAGAACGTGGGCAGATAGCGGACGATGGGGGTATCGAGCGTAATCAGTCCACGGTCCTGGAGGATCGTTGCGGCAAGCCCTGCAAAGAGCTTGCTGACCGATCCGATATTGAAGCGCGTCGCTGTCGTGGCCTGGGTCTGGCTCGGCACCGACGATGCGCCGAACGCCTGCTGCCACACGACGTCGTTGCCCTTGAGCATGGCAACCGAGATGGCGGCCACGGGCTGCGCCGTATTGCCGATGGCTTGCTGGATAGCCTGTTGGCCCATCGCAATGGTCTGCGGGTAGGAGGCGGCGTGGTTGTCGTCGCCGCCGCAACCGGGCAGCAGTGTCGCTAGCATGCCTGCGCCGGTGAAACCGAGGAACTGCCGGCGTCCCGAGCTGGAAGGTTTGTCGTTATTGCGGTCAGATGGAAGCACGGCGGTTCTCCTTGTTGATCCAGAGCCTACGTAGTGCGGTTTCTGCCTTGCGCGGCGAATTATAGCCTTCCTAACGGCTTCTTAGCATCGAAAATTTTGCTCTTCGGTGCGGTGTATTCGTCTCCCGTCGACATCGCCTGGACAAGCGTCATTTGCCGCTTCGCCTTTCTCGCGAAGCGGCTTTGCATGAGTCGTCGCTTAGCGATTTTGCGAACGCAACGTAACGGCCCAGAAAACGAGCGCAGCCACACTTACGGCGAACCCGAGGACGCAGACACCCATCCAGCCCGCTTGCGCATACACGTAAGTGGACGCCGCCGCGCCGATACCGCTCCCCGCCGAATAGAAAAGCATGTAGCAGCCCACGAGACGCCCGTGCGACGCAGTCTGGCCGCTCAAAATCATGCTTTGATTGACCACGTGCACTGCCTGGCCGCCGAGGTCGAGCAACGCGATTCCCACCATCAACGCGATCATGCTCTGCGGCATGAGGCTTATGGGCATCCATGAAGTCACAAGACAGATCAGCGCGATGCCAGTGGTCCACTGCCCGAGACCTCGGTCGGCCAGATAACCTGCCCTCGCTGCGGCCAGCGCCCCGATTGCGCCGACCAGCCCGAACGCGCCGATCTGTGTATGCGACAGCGAGTGCGGCGGCGCGCTGAGCGGCAAGACCAGCGCGCTCCAGAAAATACTGAACGCCGCGAACATGAGAAGGCCGATCACGCCACGAACCCGCAACACGCGCTCGGATGCAAGCAGCATGAACATCGACCTTAGCAGTTGAGCGTAGGTCAGCTTGAGCGGGCTCATGCGCGCCGTCGGCACCGCGTTCCAAAGCACGAGCAGCATGACGGCCGCCAATAGACCCGATATGAGATACACCGAGCGCCATCCTGCAAGGTCGGTAATGACGCCGGCGAAGCAACGCGCCATGAGCAACCCGACTACCACGCCGCTTTGCGCGGCGCCAACTACGCGACCGCGTTCCGATTGATGCGCAAGTGTCGCCGCGTACGCGATCAATCCTTGCGTCATCGCGGTGCCGAGCATCCCGACGCCGACCATGCCGATGAGCAATATCGCCGGCGAATGCGCGAAGCCGACCATGGCCAGAGCAGCCGTGAGAAAGACGAGCTGTATGCACATCAAGACCTTGCGGTTAAGCAGATCGCCAAGCGGTACGACCAGCAGCAGAGCCAGCGCGCAGCCAACTTGCGTTGCCGTGATGACGCCGCCAACGGCTGCCTGCGTAATGCGGAAGTCTTCGGCAATGGCGTCGAGCAGGGGCTGCGCGTAGTAGACGTTCGCGACACTTACCGCGCAGCACACTGCGAGCAGCAAAACGAGGACGGACGGCAGTGAGCGCGGCGCATCTTCTGCGGGATTGTCGATTTGTTCTGTCGCGTCGCACGGTGTGCTTCCGGTATTCATGGATCGCCCTGCCCTTATATCTTTAACTAGTTTCACAATGCAACTAGAATACAGTCTAGACAAACTTGTTTTAAAATGCAACTGGTTGAGGTGGGTCGCTAAGACAGATATCGGTTCGGATTTGACTGGAGAAATGCAAATGGCGCAGCGCAAAAGTCTTGCGGATTCATCGTGTCCCGTCGCACGGGCACTCGATATCGTAGGCGAGCGATGGGCGCTGCTTATCGTGCGCGATGCGTTCGACGGCGTGCGTCGCTTCGGCGAGTTCCAGGAAAGTCTCGGGATCGCACGCAATATTCTCACCGACCGCTTGCGACTCCTCGTCGATGCGGCCGTGCTCGAAGTGGTTCCTGCGTCGGACGGCTCCGCCTATCAGGAATATGCGCTAACGCCGAAGGGCGAAGCGCTGTTCCCCGTGATTGTCACGTTGCGGCAATGGGGTGAAGCCAACCTTTTTGCACGCGGCGAAAAGCATTCGCAGCTAATCGATCGCGCGAGCGGTAAGCCGGTGGCTAAGCTGACGTTGCGTACGGCTAGCGGTATCGCACCCGCGGCGCGTGGAACATACGTTAAGAAAGTCACGGTGTGACGATCTTTTTCGGTGTGAAAGGCACTCAGAACAATTGATTTCAACGTTGAGTAAACCAGACTGCGCCGATGAATGGTCTGGGCCTACTCAAGGTCATCCGCCCTTGAGATCGTCAACTCGCCCGACTTAACGATCGCATGTTTCAGTCGCTGAACTTAATCGCACGGTCTCCGCTTGATTCGTTGCCTTCGGCGCGTCGACGGATTCGTCTGCGGTGCCGACACGAGTGCGTTGTGGCTTAGCGAGTTCGAACCATCATTCGATTGACGCCATTGCGTGCGGGCTCTCCTTGCCATGTACTCTCGGCACTCGATAAAAGACCTTCAAAGCGCAGCCGCGTCTGCCTTGGAGATCGTGGGTCGGAGACAAGTCCCAAGGTGTCTGTTTGTGACGTTCACTTTCTAGAGCGCTGTCTGCCGCTTTAATACACCCCCAATTTCGAATGCGTATGGACGCTTGCCCTTAAAAGCCGTCTTTATAATTTTTAGCGTTTAAATTCATTCACTTAGAAAATAGTAACCGCCTTGGTGGCTTGCTTGGCATGCCTCTCGCATATGTAGCTGCGAGCGTAACAAGTTATCGCTCGACCAACCCAACCACTTAGGAGATTCACCATGCTGACGATCAAAGACCTCGCCGCTTCCAAAGAACTCGGCCGTGCTGAAATGG